>NZ_DASURI010000277.1:0-5235 GCF_036280135.1 Longimicrobium sp. | reverse complement strand
AATTTCCGCGTGGCTGATGCAGCCGGCGACGCGATCCGTCGCGGTCTTGAAATCCATGGCTCCAGTACACGTGGGGATTGACTTACGCGCACCAGTATATTACTTTATATACTGGCAGGGCGAAAAGCAAGGCTGCCGGACACCCTCAGCAAGTGAAGCCGACAGCCTTACCACAGACGACCCGAAGGCCGCCCGCTCACCAAGAGTAGCCCTGCCGGGCGCCGAGGGTCAAGCCCACTGGAGGTGCACCATGGCCCGCAAGCAGACCGCCGCAGCGCCCGCCACCCAGCCGCAGCACGGCTACACCATCGCAAAGCGGAAGCGCAGCCGGTTCTGGGACGTGCTCGACCCCTCGGGACGGCTGGTGTGCGTCACCGTCTACAAGCGGGGCGCGGAAGAGGTGGTGCGGCGGCTCGCCGCGTGAGGCCCGAAAAGTGGCGCGGCTCCCAGCCGCGCCGCTTCCGTATTCATCCGCCGTTCGGTGCATCAGCCACTTTCGCACCGTGGAATCTCGCCACTTTCCTCACCTGAACCACTGCTACCCATCCGCGCCGAACCGCCCTCGGAGCCCAACCATGATCCTGTGTCGAAGCGCGCGTGCGGTCCACCTGCGTCCGGGCTGGATGCGCCTGCTGGCAGTCCTGGCCGTGCTGGGCGCGCAAGCCGCCGGCGCGCAGGTTCGTGGAACGATCGTGGACACGGGCGGCGCGTTCCTGCGCGATGCGGAGGTACAGGTCTGGACCGGCACCCGCTACCTCGGACAGCTGAACACGGACGAGCAGGGCACGTTTCGCCTGCGCCGGCTGGAGGTGGACTCGCTGACGCTGACCGTACATCGAATCGGCTTCAATACGCGGATCGTGGAATTGGCCGCATCGGACACGGCGGTGCTCGTGCGGATGGAGCCCGCCCCCGTGCGCCTGGCGCCCGTCACGGTGGCATCGACCGGCCGGCGCATCTGCCCCAACCGCGAAGATCCACGGGCACGGGCACTGTGGACGGCGATGCGCGGCCGGTACTGGCAGCCGACATCCCCCGCGGTCGTGGTGTTTGGCCTGCTCGAGAAACGCTCCGGCGTGGGGAGCAAACAGGACGTGTACGATCCCGCGGCCGGAGAGCGGAGCACGGGGTGGACGGAGGACGCGCTCCTGATTGCCCACCCGGAGCTCATGGCCCTCTCCGGCTACGCCACGCGGGCAAACGGCGGTACGGGCTTTCGCACGGCGTTCTGGCAGTACCGGTTCCTGGATGATGGAGGGATGCAGGACTTCACGGGCGATTGGTTCGGCCAGGCGCACACGCTCTCCACGGTGGACGCGGGCGGGGAAACCGTGCTCGTGTTTTGTCCGCGCGAGCGGATGCAGCGCACCGGGCAGATGGAAGGAACGCTGCGCCTGGACGTCGCCATGAACCTGGTGCAGGCACAATGGCGCTTCCGCACGCCGCCCCCGGACGAGGACGCGGGAGGCGAAGCGATGTACCTGCCCCCCGCTCTGGCGCTGGGACGCGCGCTGCTCGTTCGCGAAAGCTGGTTTTGGAGAAAGACCAACGGCGGGCGCTACTACTTCGAGGCAAAGACGTTTACCGGGTGGCGTCGTTCCAACGCAGTGCCGCGGTAACGCAACGATTGGCGCCGCGGAGGATACTCCCCGCTGCGCCGGTTTCGTCGGTGCGGACGGCCCGCATCAACCCTGGCCTTGGTTGATCGAAGTGGCGCCAGGAGCGTTCTACTTTTTGAGCAGGAGAAGCTGGATGCTTGAGAACATCGGGCGGAGCGCTACGCTCCTGGCGTTGGGGTGCCTCGTAGCATGCGTTCCCGCGGCGTCGAGTACCGCGCAGGTTTCAGCCGCCCCCGCGCCCGCTGGAACGTACCAGGTGTCGATCTGCGGGGGCGCCTGCGCCACGGACGGGTCCAATCTCCTGGTGACCGGTCTGCTTGTGCTCACGCCGGAGACGTTCACCCTGGAGCGGCTGTCGGATGCCGGGCAGCGCCACCTGCGCGAGCGCGACCCGTGGCTGCTCGTCGCGCTCAGCGAATCCGACCGCGAGCCCAACGCCTGCTTTGCCCTGGAACGCCGCCCTGGCCAGGGCGCGTCAACCCTTGCGAGCACCGCGCCGGCGGGGATCACCGATTGGCGCAGCAGCGAGCGCGGAATCGCGGTGCTGCTGTGGGCGTCTCCCGACGCGGGATACGCAGCCGAGCTGCGCCCCGATGGCCGGAACCTGGTGGGAAGCGGGTTTACCTGGGACATGTCCGGCGGGTATCGACAGACCCCCGAAAGCATCGTCGCCACGTACGTCGGGCCGCCGGACCTGGATCGCTGCATCCGCGTGATCGAGGACGAAGCGGCGCGGAGCCCCGTACGGAATTGAGCATCGGTCCGTAGAGGTTTTCGCCAGCTCGGCGCCCGGCCAGCAGCAGGACGGCTGGCGTGCATCACCGTACGGCGGGCGCGGAAGAGGTAGTGCGGCGGATGCCGCGTGACACGCAACCAGACCGGCGCCGCGGAGAAGCCTCCGCGGCGCCGGTTTGCGTTCGTAACCGTGAGCGCATGAGAGTGGCGCCGGCGGGCGCTCGTTTCTATCCTTCAGCCAGCCTGCCACTTCCCTTCCCCACCGCTGATCCCCCATGCGCCGACTGCATCTGCTGGAGATCGAGGACCAGCCGTGGTGCCCGGCCGTCCTGCGCGACGCGGCGACGGACTTTCTGCAGTTCATGATCGTACGCACGGACACGTACGCGCCCGCCGTCCCCCTGCTGCGGTCCGCGCTGGAGCGCGCGGGGACGCGGCAGGTGGTGGACCTGTGCTCCGGGGGCGGCGGACCGTGGCCCGGGCTGCTGCCGCAGCTCGATTCCGCCGACGCGCCCGTGCAGGTGCGGCTCACGGACCGCTACCCCAACCGCGAGGCGTTCGACCACGCCAACGAGCGCACCGGCGGCCGGCTGGCCTTTCACGCGGAGCCGGTGGATGCGACCGCGCTCCCCGCGGGCCTCACGGGCTTTCGCACGCTCTTTACCGCCTTTCACCACTTTCCGCCGGACGCCGCGCGCGCCATCCTGGCCGACGCGGTGCGCACCGGTCAGGGGATCGGCGTGTTCGAGGCGACGCAGCGGTCGGTGCCGTCCCTCATCGCCACGGCGTTCTCACCGCTGATCGTGCTGCTCGTGACGCCCTTCATCCGCCCCTTCCGCTGGTCGCGCCTCTTCTGGACGTACGTCATCCCGCTCGTGCCGCTGCTGGTGCTATTCGACGGGCTGGTGTCGTGCCTGCGCACCTACACGCCGCGGGAGCTGCGGGAGATGGCGGACTCGCTCGACGCGCCGGGATACACGTGGGAGATCGGTCACGCGAAGGGCCGCGCGCCCGTGCCGGTGACCTACCTGCTCGGGCTCCCGCCGTCGTAGCGGCGACCTGTCGGCACCGCGCGTCATCGTAGCTGCTGGAGGTGTGACGTGATCAGCAACCACACGTCTCGTTGGGCGGGCAAGTGTTTGTGACCAGTCCTTCTGGACAGATACACCAATTGTATCCGCTGAACGTGGGATCAGTGTCTCCGCATCCTACGCCGCTGTCACGGCCGTGCACGGTTCCGCGGACCGGATCCCCATCGCGGCTGGTCGGGAACGATTGCACCGTCAATTCATCGATACGCAACCGTAGCTTCCGCATGTTGAGCCTCCCTTTCAATGTGGATGATCCAAGGCGCAGGATGAAAGCATAATAAATGTCGCGAGGCCATCGCACACCCACATGGCCTCGTCCAGCATCAGGTACAGACGGCAGGGCGAACCTGGCGCTTGGCCGGGCACGCCGCGGTGGCGATCGGGCGTGAAAAACCAATTACGTCAGTCCCTGCCCTCCTCGTCGATGAAGCCGCCGGCGGGAGCGGGGTGCGGAATGCTCCAGCCGAAAAAGACCTGCGTCTCCACGATGCGGCCGTCGCGCACGCGGTGCAGCTCGGCGTTGCGGAAGGGCGGACCGCCCATCGCGCCCTCGTAGACGATCCACGCGAGCTCCCCGTCCTCCGTGCCGTGGAGCAGGTTCATGCTCGTCATCACCTCGCTCCCGGGCCAGCAGCGCGCAAAGTAGGTGGCGCGGTCCAGCGCGTTGTCGCGCGGCGACGTAAAGCGGTAGTCGTCCGCGATCACCGCCTCGATCGCCGCGCGGTCCTTGTCCAGATACGCCCGCAGGGCGCGCTTTACCGTCTCGAGCGGGCTGGACATGGCGAATCCCGGGTCAGGGTCGATGCGCATGCGCGCGTCGTCCGTCATCCGCCACGCTCGGTCCGGAGGGGCGCGAAGAGGCGACGGGCGAGGCGAGCTGGATCGGCAAGCCGATGCAGCAACGATGCCTCGTGGACCGGCGGATGCATCGGCCAGGATCCGCATCCGACCGGCGTAATCCGGAATTCCGTAGCAGATTCCTTGGAGCGAAGTATCGATACGGCAACGAGTTGACGCACGTCGCGCCGGGCCGATATCGTTCATCCTCGCGACGCCGCGCCTGGCGTGGAGATCGGACGGACTGACTCGCATCCGCCCGATTGCACACGCCTGGCGAACGGCTGTCACAACTGCTTTTCCGGGTGCGGTTCCATCCGGGCCTGAAGCGGAACCGGCGCCGCGGAGAGCGATCTCCGCGGCGCCGGTTCGTTCGTGCGTCAGCCGCGCGGGGCGGGGTCGGCGCCCTTCACCAGCATCTCCACGTACGCGTCGGGGCTGGTGCCCGGCGGCAGGTACGTGATGCCCGTAAAGCCGTTCTCGGGCGTGATGATGGACTCGTCCTCGCGGACGGCACCGCCGCGTACGGCGTCGATGCCGCCGTTGGTCCACGTGGTGTCGTCCAGCTTCTGGTCCCGCCGGTTGATGGGCTCCACGCAGAATACGCGGCCCGATTGCCGGTCGCGGATGAAGTAGCGGCCGGTGGTGCTCATGGTGCCTCCTGGGCGTGTGTGTGTCGGTCTCGGTGGATGATGTTCGTCTCCGCCGGCGCACACCCCGGGAGGCGGCGGCTCAGCGGCGCGCGTTCTGGTCCATGTCGCACCTGCCTGTGAAACGGTGGATCGCGATCCGCCCCGCTGCACGATCCGTCGTGCGCCGGGTGGATGATGGGCAACAAAAAAGGAGTCGCGGCCGGATCACGTCGTCCACCTCAAGGCGGACGACGGCAGGCGCGGAGGATGATCCACCGCTGCCCGCGATCCAGGGACGCGACTCCCAATGCGCGGCAAGTC
>NZ_DASURI010000276.1:0-11084 GCF_036280135.1 Longimicrobium sp. | reverse complement strand
GATGCCGCTGTTGTCCACCGCCTCGATCAGCCCGCGCAGGAACTCGAGGTCGATCATTTCGCGCGCTCGATGTACTTGTCCTCGCGGCGGTCGACGCGGATGACGTCGCCTTCGTTCAGGAACAGCGGAACCTGCACCACGGCGCCCGTCTCCAGCGTGGCGGGCTTGGTGCCGCCGGTGGCCGTGTCGCCGCGCACGCCCGGGTCCGTCTGCGAGATGGCCAGCGTCACGAAGAACGGCAGCTCCACGCTGATGACCTTCTCACCGTGCAGCAGCCCGTCCACCTCCATGTTGTCCTTGAGGTACTTGAGCTGGTCCTCGCCGATGGTCTCGGCCGTGAGGGCCACGTCCTCGTAGGACTGCGTGTCCATGAAGTGGTACAGGTGCCCGTCGTGGTAGCTGTACGTCATGGGCCGGTGCTCCAGCCGCACCTCCTCGATGCGCTCGCCGGCGCGCCACGTCTTTTCCAGCACGGCGCCCGTGAGCACGTTGCGCATCTTGCTGCGCACGACGGTGTTGCCCTTGCCGGGCTTGTGATGCTGGAACCACAGCAGGGTCCACAGCACCCCGTCGATGTTGATGGTCATGCCGTTGCGGAAATCGGCCGTCGTCGCCACAGGTCTCCTTTCAGTGCGTGAGTACGTCAGTGCGTGCGTGCGTCAGTGGATCCGGGAGCGGGCGGACATCCTGCCGTTCACTCCCGCACTCACGCACCTCCGCACTCACGCACTCCTTCGTAGGTGTTCGATCAGCGCGCGCAGCCCCAGCGTGTAGCTCGCGGCGCCAAAGCCCGAGATGATGCCCAGGGCCCCGGCCGCCAGGTACGACCGGTGGCGAAAGCGCTCGCGGGCAAAAACGTTGCTAAGATGCACCTCCACGTACGGACGCGCCACTCCCGCCAGCGCGTCGGCCAGCGCCACGCTGGTGTGGGTGTAGGCGGCGGCGTTCACCACGAAGCCGTCCACCTCGCCCGCGCGCTTCTGCACGTGGTCCACCAGGGCGCCCTCGTGGTTGCTCTGAAAGCACTCCACGTCCACGCCCATCTCCGCCCCCGCGGCCACCAGCGCCGCGTCGATCTCCGCCAGCGTAGTGCGGCCGTACACCTCCGGCTCGCGCGTGCCCAGCAGGTTCAGGTTGGGCCCGTGCAGGACGGCGACCCTCACCGCTTCAGGCTCTGCAGCCAGGCCTGGAAGCTCTCCAGGTCCTCGTCGTCCTCCTCCGGACCGCCCGCCTGCGGGGCGGGGGCAGCCGGCGCAGCGGGAGCCGGGGCCGGCGCCTCGAACACGGGCGGCGGCGTGGGCTCGGCGAACGACGGGATGAACGCCGGCGCCTCGGCCACGGGCGGCGCGGGCAGCTCCGGCTCCGGCTGCGGCTCGGGCTCCGCCGCGGCGGGCGCGGACGACGAGCCGGAGAAGAAGTCCTCGAACGAGAACCCGCCCCCCGCGTCGCTCACGGCCGGCGCCTCGGGCGCATTGGCGGCGGCCGGCTCGGCCGGCACCTCCCACGGCAGCAGCTCCTCCGCCTGCGCGTCCGTCCCGGCCGACGCGGGCTCGGCGGACGGCGCCCCGTCCTCCGCCAGCTCGAAGCTGGCGATGTCCACGGGCTGGGCGGGCGCGGCGGGCGTCTCGGCCCACGGCTCCTCCAGGTCCAGCAGGGGCAGGTCGCCCGGCGCGGACGCCTCCGCCGGCTGCGGGGCGGACTCGCCCGCCGCCCACGGCTCGTCCTCCGGCGCGGCGGCCCACGGCTCCGCCTCGTCCGACACCGGCGCCTCGGGCTCCGCGAAGGCGGGCGGCTGGAGGGACGGCGCCTCGAACGTGGGGATCCCCGGCGCGGACGGGAACGACGGCGCGTCGGAGGCGGCGGCTTCCCACGGCGCGGGCGCATCGTCCACCAGGGACGGCGCGGCGGACGGCGTCTCCTCGATGACGGGCACGTCCGGCGCGGCGGCCTCGATGGTCAGCGCGCCGGATTCGTCCGCGGAGACCTCGTACGAGGGCGCGTCGGCGGCGCCGGGCTGCCAGGCGAGCAGGGACGAGAAGTAGCCGCGCATGGTGCGCGAGCCCGGAGCGGGCGGCACGTAGGCCGCCTGGGCCGCGGCCATCTCCGCCTGGGCCTCTTCCTCGTCGTCGTCCAGGGGCGCGGCGGCGATGGCCCAGTCGGCGCTCACGTCCGCCACCACCTCGGGCGGCGCGGGCACCTGGGCCCCTTCCTCGTCCGCCACGACGAGGATGTCGAAGCCGACGGGCTCCGTCTCCGCCACCGTCGGCGCTTCCCACACCTGCCGGTCATCCGCCACGCCCGCGTCCGCCGATCCAGCGTCCGCGGACACGCTCGATCCGAAATCCGCCGATCCGACGTCCGCCGATGCGACGGGTTCCGCGCTGAAGTCCGTCGATCCGAAGTCGGCCGATGCGACCGGCTCGGTGCCGAAATCCGTCGATCCCGCGTCCGCCGTCACGGCCGCGCCGTCGAAGCCGGCCGCGAAGGAATCCGCGAACGGATCGACGGATGCGGGCTGTGCGTCAAGCGCGGGCTCCGTCTCCAGGGTCGGGAACGCCGCCGGCGCCGGCTCCGCGATGCTGAGCTCCGCCGCGTCCGTCTCCCCGCCGAAATCCGTCGTCCCGCCGAAATCCGATGCCGCGTGATCCAGGTCCAGCAGCGGCAAGTCGTCCGCCGCGCCGAAGTCGGACGATCCCGCGTCGATCGCGTCGGATGCGCTGCTGCCGCGCGAGAACGCATCCACCGACGCCAGCCAGTCCGGCGTGTCCGCGGACTCGTCGTCGGCGGTGGCGGACTCCGGGGCGCCGGACATCCGCGCCTCGATCTCGGCCAGGCGGCGCACCAGTCCCGGCTCCTCGCCGCGCTGGCCGATGAGCTCGCGGTAGACGTCCGCCGCCTGCGCCAGGAGCCCCTGGCTGGCGTACAGCTCGGCCATGGTCTCGGTGACCATCTCGGCGTCGGCGTCGTGGCCGTCGGCCTCGTGCACCACGTGGCCCTCGTCCGCCGCGGCGGGCGCCGGCTCGCCGAACCCGAAGCCCGCACCGGGCTCGTTCACCAGGCCGCCGTCGTCGATGGTGGCGTCCGCGTCGATGAACGGCAGGTCGGCGCCGGCCAGGGGCGCGTCGATCATCCCGTCGTCCAGCAGGGGCAGGTCGCCCAGGTCCGCCGCGGCGCTCTCGCCCACGTCCTGCCGCGCGTCCGCGTCCATCCACGAGGCCGACGCGTCGGCCTCGGCGGACGGCTCGGCGTCCAGGTCCACGCTGCCGAAGCCGAACGCGTCGAAGTCACCCCCGTCTGCCGATTCGGTGGACGGTACGGAGGCGGCGGTCGGCTCCGGCGCGGGCGTGGCGTCCAGCGTGAGGTCGCCCCACGTGCCCAGCCCGGCATCGGCCGCGTCGTCCGCCGCCACGCCCGACGCGTCGGCGGGGGAGGCGTCGGGGACGTCCAGGTCGATCATCCCGAAGCCGCCGTCGTCCGTCTGCGCGGACGAAGCGCCGCCCACGGGCGTGTCGGCGGCAACGTCGCCCCACTGCGGCGCGGCGGGCTCGTCGGCGGGGGCGGCCCCGGCGCGGGCCAACTGGGCCAGCCCGGCGCGGGCCTCGGCGCTCATGGGATCAACGGCCAGCAGCTCGTTGTACCAGCGTTCAGCCTCGGCCCGCTTGCCACCGGCGGCGGCCATCTCCGCCAGGATGCGCAGGGCGACCTGGTTCTGCGAGTCGATGGAAAGGACGTAGTGGAACTCGTTGGCGGCTTCCTGGAAGGCGCCGCGGTCCGCCAGGCACCGGCCCAGGAGCACGTGGGCGGACAGGCCGGGAAAGCGCTTGAGGTTCTCGCGCAGGATGGCTTCGGCCTGGGCCACGTCGCCGGCGTCGCGCCACTTGGAGGCCAGCGGCAGGAAGAAGCGGCCCGGGTTGCTCGCGTAGTTCGCTTCGAGCTTCTGGATTTCGGTCGCGAACTCGGGAGAAAGGTCGGCCATACGGTAACCGGGCGCGGGAAAAGAGCCGGGGCTGGGCTGGGGTGACAGGGGGTGCAACTTAAATCTCGCGCGCAAGCGGTGTCAACGCCGCCGCGCCCGCGGGCGCGGGTTGCGTGGGCGGGCCCGTCTAAATATCTTTGCGCCTTCACTTTCCTGCATCCCGCAGCCGCATCCACCACCCTCATCAGCCGGGGCGCCGCGCAGGGGCGTCCCGATTCAAGCGGAGTTCTCTACCTCCTATGATGCAGCTCATTCGCTCCACGGCGGGCAAGATCCTCGTTCCCATCCTGATGGTGTTCTTCCTGGGCTGGATGGTGTTCGAGATCGGCATGGACGCCCTGGGTGGCGGCCTGCGCGGCGGCGCCTCCGACGCGGGCAGCGTGAACGGCGAGTCCATCAGCGCCCAGGCGTACAGCGACGCCTACCAGGCGCTGTACCAGCAGGCGCAGGCCCAGATGGGCGAGATCACGCCCGAGATGCAGCGCCGCATCGAGGAGCAGGCCTGGGAGACGCTCGTGGACGAGACGCTCCTGCGCCAGGAGCTCCAGCGCCGCGGCATTCGCGTGAGCGACCAGGAGGTCATCTGGGCCGCCAAGAACCTGCCGCATCCGCAGCTCATGCAGCAGGAGATCTTCCTGACCAACGGCCGTTTCGACATCACCAAGTACCGCGGCTTCCTGGCCAGCCAGGCGCCCGCGGAGATCTTTGGCGAGCTGGAGCGCTACTACCGTGACGACCTGCCGCGGCGCAAGCTGGTGTCGCAGCTGGCCGCCGGCCGCTACATCACCGACGCCGAGCTGTGGCGCGCGTACCAGGACCGCACGGAAACGGCCACGGTCGACTACGTGCAGCTGGACCTGTCCAAGCTCAAGCCGGCCGCCGTGACGGATGCCGAGATGCGCGCGTACTACGAGGAGAACCGCGACGACTTCCGCCGCACGGAGGGCGCGTCGTTCAAGGTGGCGTACGTTCCGCTCACCATCACCGAGGCCGACCGCCAGGCCACCGTGGCCCGCGCCCGCGCGCTGCGCCAGCAGATCCTGGCCGCCGGCGACACGGCCGCGCAGGCCCGCCTGTTCGCGGAGCTGGCCGGCAGCGAGAGCGCCGACCAGAGCAACGCGGCCCAGGGCGGCTCGCTGGGCACCTTTGGCCGCGGCCAGATGGTGGCCTCGTTCGACTCGGCGGCGTTCGCGCTGCAGCCGGGGCAGGTGTCGGAGCCCGTCATCACGCAGTTCGGCGTGCACCTGGTGCGCATGGACGCGCGGGAGGGCGAGCAGGTGACGGCGCGGCACATCCTGCTGGAGTTCGCCAAGAGCGACGAGGAGATCGGCCGCATCGAGCAGCAGCTCAACGCCATCCGCGACCGCGCCGCCTCGGTGGGCCTGGTTCGCGCGGCGCAGGGGCAGCCCAACGTGACCGTGCGCGAGCAGGTGCCCGTGAGCGCCAGCGCCCCGATGGTGCCGGGCGTGGGCGCGGCCATGGAGGCCATCAACTGGGCCCGCGACGAGTCCGCCGACCGCGCGAGCGGCGACGTGACCGGCCGCCCCGTGAGCGACGTGATGGAGACGGACGACGCGCTGTACCTGGTGGAGCTGGAGCGCTTCACGGAGGCCGGCATGACGCCGTACAACGAGGCGCAGGCCAGCATTCGCCAGATGCTGGAGACGCAGAAGCGCGTGGCCGCCGGCCGCGCCGAGGCCGACAAGATGCTGGCGGAGATTCGCCAGGGCCGCACGCTGGAGCAGGTGGCGCAGGCCCGCGGCCTGACGGTGCAGCGCACGGGTCCGTTCTCGCGCGTGGATCCCAACCCGGTGTTCGGGCAGGCCAACGCGGCCATCGGCGCGGCGTTCGGCACGCCGGTGGGCCAGGTGGGCCCCGTGGCCGCCACGCCCGCGGCGGTGTTCCTGGTGCGCCCGGTGTCGCGCACGGCGGCCGACCGCCGGGCCTGGGAGCAGCAGAAGCAGGGGCAGCGCGAGCAGGCGCAGGCGGCGCTGCAGCAGGACCTCTTCCGCCAGTGGCTGCTGGATGCCCGCCAGAACGCGGACATCGAGGACAACCGCGCCGAGCTCAACCGCCGCAGCCGCGCCGCCCAGAGCTGATCTGAATCGGCTTGATCCGGATCGGGTGATCGCGATCCGCTGATCCGGATCGGCTGACGGATGGTAGATGGATGAAGCCCCGCCTCTCCTTGCGAGAGGCGGGGCTTTTCGCGTGGGCGAAGGAGGGCGAAGTCCGTGCACGTCGGCGGGAGTCTGCCGGCCCGCGGAGGGCCCCCTCCCCCCGGCCCCCTGCCCACCCCCCGACCCCCTGCCCCCGCTTCGCGGGGGAGGGGGAGAACTGCTTTGACGGACTGGTCGCTACGCGCCCGCGGCTCGTGGAAGTCTACGCCCTCTCCCGCGCAGCTTGCGGGAGAGGGACGCGAGGAACGAGCGAGGTGAGGGTCCGCCGGGTGGGACCCGGACGCAAACAGCCCGCAGCCGCACGAGGTGCGACTGCAGGCTATTCCCTATTCCCTGATCTCGATTCCCTTACAGCCAGGTGCGCACGGCGAGGGCGACCACCAGCACGCCCAGCACGCTCAAAAAGTCCAGCCGCAGCACCAGCGGCCCGATCGTAAAGCCCACGGCCACCAGGTCGATCACCAGCGGGCCGAAGGCCGCGGCGACGGAGGTGGTAAAGAAGGTGCGCGCGGAGCTGTCGGGCATGAACCGGATCGCCAGCTCCGAAAGCAGCGCTCCCACCAGCAGTCCCGTCAGCACGGCCACGAGCACCCTGCCCGCGCGTCGGCGTCCGCCTACGCTCATCTCACCTCCCCAGCCCGTTGATCGTGGTCATTCCCCCTGCGCGGCCCTTGCACGCTGCGGCAGGCAAGGAAAGTGCCGCCAGCCCCGCAGTCTACCGCCGCCGCTCCACCGCGTACACGATGCTGTCGCGCAGCGCGTCCACCGCCGGCCCCGCCGGCAGCCCCTCCAGCGCCTCGGCCGCGCGCCGGGCGCACGCCTGCGCCGCGTCGTGCGCGTACTCCAGCCCGCCCCGCGCGCGGACGATCTGCACCACGCCCGCGATCATCTCGTCGCTGGGCTCGGGGTGCGCGAACAGGGCCTCCACCCGCGCCCGCTCGTCCGCGTCCAGGTGCGGCAGCACGGCGATGAGCGGCAGCGTGACCTTGTGCTCGCGCAGGTCCAGCCCCGTGGGCTTGCCCGTGACGGCGGAGTCGGCCGTGTAGTCCAGCAGGTCGTCGGCGATCTGGAACGCCAGGCCCAGCTCGCGGCCAAAGGTGCGCACCTGCTGGCTGTATCGCGGCGCGCCCGAGAGCGCGCCCAGCTCGCAGGCCGCGGCCATGAGCGACGCCGTCTTGGCGTCGATGAGCCGGTAGTAGTCGTCCTGCGAAAAGTCCAGCGCGTCGTGCGACGACAGCTGCCGCATCTCGCCCACGGTCATGTCGTTGGCCGCGTTGGCCAGCACCTGGATGGCGTCCAGCCGTCCCAGGCGCGTGATCTCCATCAACGAGCGCGTGTAGAGGTAGTCGCCCATGATGATGGCGACCTGGTGGCTCCACAGGGCGTTGACGGTGGGCATGCCCCGCCGCAGCACCGAGTGGTCCACGGCGTCGTCGTGCACGAGCGTGGCCAGGTGCACCAGCTCCAGCACGGCCGCCAGCGTCTCGGCCTGGGGCGTGGGGGTGCCGGCCAGCTCGTCGCAGAGAAGCACCAGGCCGGGGCGAAACAGCTTGCCCCGGATCTTCATCAGGTATTCGTTGACCGTCTCCACCGGCGCGAAGTCGGAGACCACGATGCGCCGGATCTCGTCGACGACGGCGTCCAGGCGCTCCCGGATGGGCGCCTGGATCTCGTCGAGGTGGGGGACGGCGTTGTGGACGGTCATGCTGTGCGGCTCTGGATCTACGGTCGTCTGGAAACGCGGAATTCTACGGGCCGCGCGGCGGTGTGTCAAAAGAGCAGTGCCAAGTTACAAGTGCCAAGTGCCAAGAACAGACCCACTTGGTACTTGGTCCTTGGTCCTTGGCACTAGGTACTGCCCCTCAGCCGTTCGATGCGGGCCGACGTGTCGCGGAAGCGGATGTCCACCGACACCACGCGCTCGTAGAACTCGCGCGCCCGCGCGGCGTTGCCGGTGGCCTCGTCGATGCGGCCCAGCAGGTACAGGACGCCCACGAGGTCGCCGTCGCCCACGCCGGGCAGGTGGGCGGCGCGGTCCAGCACGCGGCCGGCCACGGCGTACTGGCCCTTGTCCACGAAGCACTGGCCCAGCAGCTCCAGCGTGGCCAGCGGATTGGCCCCGCCCCGCAGCGCCACCTGGAACTGCGCGATGGCCTCGTCCACCAGCCCCATCTCCATGAACGCCACGCCCAGATCATAGTGGCTGGCGCTGTCCTCCACGTCGATGTTCTCGGCCACCTTCTGGCGAAAGTGGGCCAGCATCTCGGCAAAGTCCCGGTCCTCGTCGCCGCTGGGCTCCTTTTCCTCCACCACGAAGCGCGTGGTGGGCTCGCCCCCCTCCTCGTCCAGGATGAGGGCGCCCAGGTCCACGTACTCTGGCGACGGAGCGGCGGGGGGAACGGGCGCGGGCGCGGGCGCCGCGGCCACGGGGGGGGCGGCGGGCGCGCCCTGCGGAGCGGGGAGGACGACGGCGGCGGGGGCGATCTGCGCGGCGGCGGCGCGGGCCTCCACGTTGTGCGGATCCAGCTCCAGCACGCGCCGGATGACGGCCGCGGCCTTGCTCTCCTGCCCGTTGCGGGCTAGGTGCCGGCCCAGGCCGAGATACGCCTCCACCTGCGCGTCGGCCCGGCCGCTGCGAAAGGCGTACTCCACGCGCTTCTGCAGCAGCATCCCGTCGTCCGGGCGCAGGCCGATGAGCGCCGTGATGGGCGCCACGGCGTCGAAGTACATCCCCTTGGCGGCCAGGGAGCGGTGCGCGTTCTCCAGCACCTCCTCCACCTCGTGCCCCAGCCCGCGGGCGCGCAGCTCGCGGACGAGCTCGTCGCGCGACGCCGCGTCTTCGGGGACGGCGGCCACGTGGGCCCGCAGCTCCTCCAGCCGGTCCGGCGCCGCCTCGAAGACGGGCTCCGGCGCGCGGCGCTCCGGCCGCGCGGCCGGCACCGGCTCGTCGTCGAAGCCGATGAGGGGCAGCCCGCCGTCGTCCTCCGCCTCGTCGTCCAGCAGCAGGGGGAGCGGCTCGCCGTCCTCCGCGTCGTCCAGCAGGGGCAGGTCGTCGTCGAACGCCGTGGGCTCCAGGTCCAGGCTCAGCCCCGGCTCCAACGCGGGAGGCGCGGACCGGGGGGGCGCCGGCGGGGCGTCGTCGATGAGCGAGGTGGATTCCAGCCCGGCCAAGGGCGCCACGTCGCCGTCGTCCAGCGCGGTGGACTCCAGCCCCGCGAGCGGCGCCACGTCCACCTGCACGCTGGCCGGCTCGATGGTGGGGCCCAGGTCCAGCCCCGCGGGCGCCGGGGACGCGCCGCCGGCCCGCGGCGCCTCGCCGCTGGTGAGGGCGGCGTCCCAGTCGTCCGAGGCGGCGCTGCGGCTGCGCATGAGCGGCGAGTCGTCGGCGTCGGGGGCCACGGCGCGGATCTGCTCGCGCACCTGGCCCGCCGCGTCGGCGTCGCCGCGCTGCACGTAGGCGCCCTGCAGGATGCGCATCTGCTCGACCGCCTGCTCCTTGCGGTCGTGCGAGAGCAGCTGGTCCGCCAGCAGCTTGCGGACGTCGGTGTCCTCGGGCGAAAGGTCGGCGAACTCCTTGAGCGCGTCGAACGACGCGTCCAGGTTGCCGGCCCGCTTCATCCGCTGGGCGTACTCCAGGAAGTTCTGCCGGGCGTCGGCCAAAAAGCCGGCGGCGGCGCTGATCTGCCCCAGCTTGAGGTACACGGCGCCGCGGCCGGGCACCAGGCGCAGGATCTTGCGGCAGAGGGCGATGGCGTTGTTGTACAGCCCGCTGTCGGCGTAGCCGGCCACGGCGCGCTCGTACGCCTCCACGGCGCGCTCGGTCTCGCCCAGGCGCAGGTGCAGGTCGCCCACGCGGTTCCACAGGGCGATGTCCGTCTCCTCGCCCTCGTTCTCCTCCAGGAGCTGGCGGTAGAGAACGACGGCTTCGGTCCACTGGCCGCGGTTCTCTGCGGCCCGGGCCTGGTCTTTCAGCTTGGCTGCGTTTGCCATGAATGCGGCGCGCGGACGACCTGCCGTGCGCGGCCGCTGTGGCGGCGCCGGCTCTTGGGGAATCGGGGAAATCTAGCGAACGCGCTAAGTGCGTACAAGGAACGGGGGTGCAACGCGGGAGCCCTCACCCCGCTCGTGCCTCGCGTCCCTCTCCCGCAAACGGCGCGGGAGAGGGGATAAACTTCGACGGGTTCCCGCCGCGGCTTGAGAAATCCGCCAGCCGGCGGGCTTCGTCTTCTCCGCGTGCGCTCCGTGATAGCTCGTTTGCGTTTGAGAATCGTTCGCAAAGGGCTTGTACCAGCCGGGTGGAGTCGGTACGTTTGCGTACGTTGCTCCCCGCCGCGTTCCGCGGTTTGCCCGCCGTCTCACGCAATCCCCTCGGAGAGGTTCTGATGCACAGGATGATCGGCGCCGCGGTGGTCGCGGCCGTGCTCGCGCTTCCCGCGACGTCCGCCGCGCAGCAGTCCACGCCGCGCGAGCCCAGCCCGTTCGCGGCGCTGGAGCTCGTGGCCGAGCTGCAGATCACGCCGCAGCAGCTGGCCGCCATCACCGTCGCGCGCGATTCGCTGCGCGAGGCGCACCGCGTCCATTGCGCGCCCATGCACGCCTCCACGCCCTCCGAAGCGGACGAGGCGCGGCACCACGCGGAGATGGCGCAGATCAACGCGCGCTGGGAGGGCCAGGCCCGCGAGGCCATGACGCCGGTGCAGCTGGAGCGCCTGGCCGTCCTGCGCCCCGCGCCCGCCGCCGAAGAGCACGGCGAGGACCATCACGCGGAGGCGCCCGCCGCTGCCGCCGGCCACGGTGCGCATCAGCCGGCACCGGCCGCGCAGCCCGCGCAGAACCACGCCGGGCATCATCCGCGTGACTGACGTGTGGATGGACTGACGGAAAGACGGGGCGCCTGGTCACGGGCGCCCCGTTTTGCTCTTCAGGGC
>NZ_DASURI010000275.1:0-6135 GCF_036280135.1 Longimicrobium sp. | reverse complement strand
GCTCGCTCTTCTTCCTCGTTCCGCGCGTGCTCCTCGCGGTGTTCGGCATGAGCGATCCCGTGGCCGTAGAGCTGGGCGTGCAGCTGCTGCGCGTGCTGAGCGTGTCGGGGCTCATGATTGCCGTCGCGCTCACCTACACGGGCGGGCTGCAGGGCACGGGCGACACCAAGAGCCCGCTGTACATCTCCATCGTGTCGCAGGTGGCGGTGCCGCTGGGCATCTGCTTTGTCATCGACCGCATGGGCACGCTGCAGCCGCTGCACATCTGGCTCGCCATCCTGGCCGGCCACACCACCCGCTGCGCGCTGAGCATGCTGCGCTTTCGACAGGGCCGCTGGCGGGCGATTGCCGTGGACCTCGGTCGGTAGGACGACGGAATGAGGGCTCAACCTTTACATGGCTGGCGGGAATGGCGGCGGAAAAATCGGCGGTCGAGGACATCGCGGCGGGGCTTGGGTCCGTGTTCTCGCGCATCGGTGAGTTCTTTCACATCTTCGACCTGTCGTTCTTCGTGGGCGGGGCGTCATCCTTCGCCGCGCTGTTGTTCCTGTATCTAAAGATCGAGGCACCGCGGGAGTTCCCGTTTTCTCCAACGATGGAAGCCCCGCGAGAATTCCCGTTCTCCCCGTGGGTGGGGGTGCTGGCGCTTGTGCTGGCCTGCTACATCTGCGGGCTGCTTGCCTTTGCCGTAGGCCGCGAGATCAGCCGCGTTGTATTCAAACGCAATTCCCTGCTCACAGGCGTGATGCAGGACGCATTGCGGGATCACGGTCTTGCCGAGGTCGAGGACATCATCGGGTACGCGGGTCGGACCGAGGAAGCACGTTATTGGCGGCTGTACGTGCGGATGTGGTCCGAACTGGTGCACGCGCCGTCTTCGCCCGTGGTGCTGCAGCACCTGATGCGTTACTGGGCCATGGCGGCGACGTACGATGGCCTCGCGTTCTCGTTCCTGCTCTGGGCCGTGGTGATGGTGGCTGTTCAGGTCCCGGCGGTTGCGCCCCATCCAGTGGGACACTGGATTGCGTCTGTGGCTGCAATCGGGGCGTTGCTCGCGGCGTACGCCGCGTTCTCGCGGGGCTTGGCCTACTTCAAGTACCAAGCGGAGGATCTGATCACCCACTTCGCGGTCATCCGCAAGCCACTGATCGGTCCTCCGCTCCCGCCGGGAACCCCGCCCCCGGGCTGACGGACGACCTTCCCGGAGGCGAAACGCATCGGGGAGATTGACGGCGGACGCATTTGTTAGAATTATGTACGAATTCTCGGCGCGCCGTTTCGCGCGGAGGTTCGTGCACCCGTCCGGTCCGGCGCGGGAGCGACGTCCATCATGCCCACGGGACCCATGAACCGACCCCTGTTCTCCCTCGCCGCCCTCGCCACGCTGGCCGCCTGTGCCGGCGCCGGGACGTCCGCCGCGCCCGTCGCATCCGCCCCGCAGAACGCGCCCGCGGCCATCGCGGCGGGGGGCATGCCCACGGCGGACCCGTCGTTCTATCCCGCGTGGTCGCGCAACGCGGTGCTGTACGAGGTGAACGTGCGGCAGTACACGCCCGAGGGGACGTTCGCGGCCCTGGAGCGGCACCTGCCGCGGCTGGACAGCCTGGGCGTGGACGTGCTGTGGCTCATGCCCGTGCAGCCCATCGGCGTGGCCAACCGCAAGGGCGGGCTGGGCAGCTACTACTCCATCCGCGACTACACCGCCATCAACCCCGAGCATGGCACCGAGGCGGACTTCAAGCACTTCGTGGACGCGGCCCACGCGCGCGGCATGCGGGTGATCCTGGACTGGGTGGCCAACCACACCTCGCACGACCACGCCTGGATCGCCGAGCACCCCACCTGGCACGACCGCGCGCCCGACGGCCGCGTGCTCAACGCCCGCGACAACGAGGGGCGCGAGACGGACTGGACGGACGTGGCGGAGCTCAACTACGCCAACCCCGACATGCGCCGGGCCATGATCGGCGAAATGCGGTGGTGGCTCACGGAGATGGGGATCGACGGGTTCCGCGCGGACGTGGCGGGCGGCGTGCCCATGGACTTCTGGCAGCAGGCCGGGACGGCGCTGCGGGGCACGCGGCCGGACCTGTTCCTGCTGGCCGAGGCGGAGTCGCCGCAGATGCACTCCGTCTTTCACATGACGTACGGCTGGGAGCTGCACCACCTGCTCAACGAGATCGCGCAGGACAAGAAGGGCACGGAGGAGCTGGACCGCTACTTCGCGCGGCAGGACAGCGCGTACGGCCGCGGCGCGTACCGCATGTACTTCACCAGCAACCACGACGAGAACTCGTGGGCCGGCACGGAGTTCGAGCGGATGGGCGCCAACCACCTCCCCTCGTTCGTCCTGGCCGCCACGGCGCAGAACTCCATGCCCCTGCTGTACACGGGGCAGGAGGTGAGCATGAACAAGCGGCTGCGCTTTTTCGACAAGGACACGGTGGACTGGAGCGGCCCGTCGCTGGCCGGCTTCTACCGGACGATGTTCGAGCTCAAGCACACGCAGCCGGCGCTGGCCAACGGCCCGTGGGGCGCGCGGCAGGTGCGCCTGGCGACGGACGGCGGGTCGCGCGTCTACGCCTACACGCGCACGCAGGGCGCCAACACGGTCCTCGTGGCGCTCAACTTCGGCAGCGCGCCGGCGAGCGTGTCGTACCAGGGGCTGGCGGCGCCGGGCGCGTACACGGACTGGTTCAGCAAGGCATCGGTGACGATGGGCGCCGGCGGGCGGATCGACATCCCCGCGAACGGCTATCGCGTCCTCGTTCGATAGTTAGGATACGGGCGCGCGCCTCCCCGGCGCGCGCCCGTGTTCGTCCGGCACCCCCCGTCCGCCCTCCCGTCGGACGGTTCCCTCCCCGGATCGTCATCCCCATCCCACCCGGAGCGTACGATGCCCCGACGCCGTGCCGTCCCCGCGTTCGCCGCGCTCGTCCTCGCGCTGTCGCCCGTCGCCGCCGCCGCGCAGCAGACCGCGGCGCAGACCCCGCCGCCGCCCATGGTGGACCAAGTGCGCGGCCTGGGGCTGGATTCGCTCGCGGGGCCGCTGCCCGTGCACTACAGCGCGGGCTTTCGCGACCGCGCGGGCGAGGTGCAGGGGATTTTGCGCGAGGGCGTCCGCTTCTTTGCCGACTCGCTGGGCCTGGCGGAGATGCCGGTGCGCGTGGCGCTGCTGACGGAGGCGGACTGGCAGCGCGTGTCGCGCGTGCCGTACGGCGTCCCGTTCGTGCAGGGCGGCGTGGTGGTGATGCCGGCCGCGGGCGACGGCCCCATCGCGGCGGACTTCCTGGCCGCGGAGCCGGGCGCGTCCGCCGCCGCGCGCGAGCTGGTGGCGCGGACGGGGCTGAGCTTTGCCGACAACGCGCGGCGGATGACGGACCTGATCGGCTACCACGAGCTGGGGCACGGCTACACGACGGCGTACGGCATCCAGACGCACGCCCGCTGGTTCAACGAGTTCATGGCCACGTACATGGCCTACGCGTTCCTGGACCGCATGCGTCCGCCGCTGGCGCGCGGCTGGGAAGCCATGCTGCGGGCCAGGCTGGACGGCGCGCGCCCCGCGCACACGTCGCTGGCGGCGTTCGACAGCCTGTACATCCGCGTGGGGCCGGAGAACTACAACTGGTACCAGGCCGCGTTCGCCCTGCAGGCGGCGGAGGTGTTCCGCGCGGAGGGGCTGGCCTTTTTGCCCAGGCTGCGCGAGGCGTTCCCCGTGCAGCCGCCCGGCACCCCGCGCCTGGGCGGGGACGAGGTGGTCGCCCGGCTGGAGACGCTGCACCCCGGCTTTCGCGCCTGGGCGGAGGGCTTGGCCGCGTCGGCGCCGTGAGCCGTCCGCCGCGCCGCCCGGGGCGGGTGTGCGAGGCCGCCCCGTGGGCGGTGCTCGTGCTGTTCATCCCCGCGGCGTTCCTGGGGATGGTGATGCAGGCCAACGAGTACCGGGGCTGGGGCGGCGGCGGCGTGGACTGCGACGGGCCTGCCCTGCTGGCGTTCGCCGTCCCCGCGCTCGTGGTGTACGGGCTGCTGGCCCTGGTCTTCGCCCGCAGCGCCGTCCGCCGGCGGGCGTGGGTACCGGGACTGGCGGCGCTCGTTTGCGCGGCGCTGCTCGCCCCCCTGTGGAGCAACGTCCGCGAGGCGCGCGCGGAGGAGCGGGATCCCGCGTACCTCGAGGTGTGCGAGGGCCGCTGACGCCAACCTTCCGGGCGCCGCCGCCGTCCAACCGGTTCACGGGGATCGCTCCCACCTTTCACGGCCTGCATCGGATGAAGCGGATCAAGCGCGCGGCGCGGATCGGCGTGCTGCTCCTGGTTCTGTTCGCCCTCTCGCACACGTCCTTCAGCGGACTGCTGTTCCCCTGGTCGCCCGTGCGGCCGGGGTACGCACGCGAAACGTTCAGCGGCGGGACGGTCATCTACACGAAACGTGGAGGGATGCCCCCGGCGTACCGACGCGTGGGCGACCTGATGGCCGAGGTGTCGCGGGCCAACGGGCTGCGCTTTCGGGAAGACGTGACCGTCGTGGTGACGGACGACTGGGGATTGTTCAACCGCGGCACGCTGCTGGGATGGAAGGCTACGCCCCTGCCCGTGCTGGGCGCCGCGCTGCAGACGGGGACGGTGATCTACGTCTCGCCCCTGGCGCTGGAGCCGGGGCGTGACATGGCCGGCGTGCTGCGCCACGAGCTCACGCACGCGCTGATGTTCCAGCAGATGCCGCTCCGGCAGACGTTCGCCCTAGTGCGGCTGGACTGGTTCGAGGAGGGGCTGGCCGTGCGCGCGGGCAACCCGCGCGACTACTTGGACGACCACGCGTGGAGCCTGCACGCGCGGCATCCCGGCTACCGCTTTGGCCCCTGGGGGGATGGCGAACTGCGGACGGTGCCGGAGGAGCTGCGCGGCTCGTTCCGGCTGAGCGAGTACCGCGTGTTCATCGAGTTCCTGGTGGGGCGCTACGGCCGCGACCGCTTCTTTGCCTATCGCGACGACGTGCTGCGCGACCCGCCGGCGCACGAGGCCGCGTTCCAGCGGCACTTCGGCGCCCCGTTCGCGCGCGTGGTCGCGGAGTTCGAGCAGGCCGTGCGCGAAGGCACCTGGCCCCGTGCGTGAATCGGGAGATGCGTCCGGAATGGCGGCGGAATCCTTCCTGCGCGTCGCGTCATCCTTGATGTTGAAGAATCCGGAGTAGGCCAGAAGCGTCATCCTGAGGAGCCGCCGCGCGTTCCCGATTGGTGCGCGATCCATGGCGGCGACGGAGGATCTTGCCCGCGAAGCTCGGGGGCGACCCTCGTGCAGGAAAATCGCCTCCGAGTCTCGCACACAAGATCCTTCGGTCGCGCCAAGGTTCTGCGTGCGTTCATGTTAAGCGCGGCGCTCCCTCAGGATGACGCATCCGCGGACGCAGGTTTCCAAGCACCCTGCGAGCAACCCTCGTTCGTTCGTGAGCCAGGGCGGCGACAAAGGATCTTGCTTGCAAAGCGAGAGGCCGGCTCCCAGGCATGGAGCCGGCCTCTCGGTTCGCATACAAGATCCTTCGGGGTCACACGCATCCGTGCGCGGGCAAGTCCGCCAGGGCCCCTCAGGATGACAATCGCCAGGAGAGCCGTGGAGTTCCGCCTCAGCGCTCGTAGAACGGCGGCGGCTCCACGCCCAGGGCACGCAGGTACACGTAGCCCTGCCCGCGGTGGTGGATCTCGTTGTCGATCACGTACAGCAGCAGCTCGTACGCCGGCCCGGGGTACTGGCCGAACGCCACCATCTGCTCCTGGAACCGCTCCGCGGGGATCTGCGGCCACAGCGCGTCGAGCTCCTCCGTGGTCTCGTCCCACATCCGCAGGATCTCCGCCTTGGGGCGCGCCTCGCGGTCCCACGACGTGTTCCAGTCGCCGTTCACCACGCCGCGCACCATGGGCGCGGCCATGCTCTGCATCTCCATCACCAGCGCGCCGAACGGCCGCATGTTGCCGACGGAGAAGGTGAACAGCTGGTCTTCGGGGAACGCCTCGATCAGGCGGCGGGTCAGGCGGCGGTGCCCCTGCCAGTGCTTGAGCAGGGCCTCGGGGGTGATGGCGGTGGCTTGGTCGGACACGGCAGACCTCACGTAGTGCACGGGTGGTCCTGCGGGCGCGAGCGGATT
>NZ_DASURI010000274.1:0-26233 GCF_036280135.1 Longimicrobium sp. | reverse complement strand
TGCCGGCGCGGGGTCCACCACCAGCCGCGCGCCCGGCGCCAGCACGCGCAGCCCCTCGCGCAGCCGCGCGTCGTCCGCGCCGCCCGTGAGCGCCGCGGCCCGCAGCCCGCCCCGGAACGGCAGCCCCGCGCCCGACGCGCGGACGGGGCTCACCCGCTCCCCCGCCCCCACGACCACGGGCGGATGGGCGCCCTCCGACAGGGCGATGACCTCCAGCTCCGGCACCAGGGCCGCGACGGCGGCGGCGTGCCCGGCGCCGGGCCCCGCGACGAGCACCGTGCCGCTGGCGCCCGCCAGTCCCATCAGCGCCGCCATGCGGACGGCGATCTCGTCCCCGCTCCGTGCGCCGGCCGATTCCGTGGATTCAGCAAAATCAGCAGAAACAGCGGAATCCGTCGGATCAGCAGAATCAGCGGAATCCGCCGATCCGTCGATCCGCAGGTCCACGACGCGGTCGCGGACGGGATAGTGCGCGCGGCAGTTGGGGCATCCCAGGTGGCCGGCCGCCACGCGGCGCTCCTCCATCCGGTCCGCCAGCAGGATGAGGCCGAAGTCGGGGCCGCAGCGCGGGCAGGTGAGGACGTCGGTGAGCAGGATGTGCACGCTACCAGGTGGGCTTGAGCGAGTACTGCGCCCACTGGTTGGGCGTTTCCCACACGCGCACGTACACCAGGTGGTCGCCGTCGGGCTTGCCCAGGCGGCGCTGCATCTCCTCGAAGATCCAGCGGGCCTGGTTCTCGGCGCTGGGCTCCAGCGTGGTGAACGGCTCCACGTCGTTGATGTTCTGGTGGTCCAGCTCGTTGGCGATGCCGCGCAGGGCGCGCTTGGCGTCGGTAAAGTCCATCGCCATGCCTCCCGCGCCCACGTCGTCGAAGGCGAACCCGGCCTCCACGACGTAGTGGTGGCCGTGCAGGTTTTCGCACTTGCCCTTGTAGTTGCGCAGGAAGTGCGCGCTGTCGTAGCTGGCCTTGACGTTCAGCAGGAACATGTCGGGTCTCACGCCGCCGCTTCGACGGCGATGCTGGAAATCTGGACGGCCGGGGGCTGCTGCGCCGCGAACAGAACGGCGCGCGCCACGTCCTCGGGCCGCAGCATGGACGCGCGGGGCGGCAGGTCCGCCCGCGCGTCGGGGTCGATGGGGTCCCACAGCGGCGTGTCGGTGGCCGCCGGCTCCACGAGCGTGGCGCGCACGCCCGTGCCGCGAATTTCCTGCAGCAGCACCTCGTGCAGGCCGCGCAGGCCGAACTTGCTGGCGCTGTACGCGCCGTTCTCCGGGAACGCGGCGCGCCCGGCCACGGACCCCACGTGGATGAAGTGCCCCGCCCGCCGCCGCAGCATGGCGGGCAGAAATGCGCGCACCAGCAGGAACGGCCCCCGCAGGTTGGCCGCGATCTGCCGGTCGAAGTCCTCGGGCTCCGCGCGGTCCAGCCGTGCCAGCGAGAACGCGCCGGCGGAGCCCACGATCAGGTCGGGCGCGTCGCCCAGCAGCTCGCCCACGTAGGTGGCCAGCGTGTGCACGCCTTCGGGCGTGGAGACGTCGGCGGGGATGGCGTGGCCGCCCGCGTCCCCGGCGGCGCGGGCCAGGGCGTCGGCGCCGCGGGCCACCATGCCCACCCAGGCGCCCTCGGCGAGCAGCACCCGCGCCACGGCCAGCCCGATGCCGCGCGAGGCGCCCGTCACGAGCGCCGTTTTTCCCTGCATCGATCCGGCCATGGTTTCCTCCACGGATGAAGAAGACAGGGATCACGCGTCAAGGCAGGGATCGCGTCCGGGCGAGCGCCCCCCATCCCCTGCCCTTCCCCCATAAACGGCATGGGGGAAGGGAGAACACACACCCAGCACCATGACGGGCAGTCTGCCGGCCCGCGGAGAGCCCCCTCCCCCCCGGCCCCCGCTTCGCGGGGGAGGGGGAGAACTGCGTGTCCGTGCGGGATGGGATGGATCGCGCCGGCAGCAGGCCGCCCCTCCCCGGCCCCTCCCCGCTCGTTCCTCGCGGAGAGGGGAGAAACCGCGGGTCAGGAGCCGTTGGGGCTGTCCGTGTAACCCGCAGTTCCGCCGTTCATCCCGCTATTCCCTATTCCCTGCCGTCAACGCCCGTTGTGAAACACCAGCCGCAGGAACTCCTCGCGCGTCCTGAGATCGTCCAGGAACACGCCCTTCATGGCGCTGGTGACCGTCTGGGAGTTCTGCTTCTCCACGCCGCGCATCATCATGCACAGGTGGGCGGCCTCGATCACCACGCCCACGCCCTGCGGCTCCAGCACGTCCATGAGGGCCTGGGCAATCTGCTCCGTCAGGCGCTCCTGCACCTGCAGGCGCCGCGCGAATACCTCCACCACGCGCGGCAGCTTGCTGAGCCCCACGATGCGCCCGTTGGGGATGTACGCCACGTGCACCTTGCCGAAGAACGGCAGCATGTGGTGCTCGCACATGGAGTACATCTCGATGTCCTTGACCAGCACCATGTTGCGATGGTCTTCCTCGAACACGGCGTCGCCCACGGCGTCGCCCACGGACAGGCCGTAGCCCCGCGTGAGCCAGCGCATGCTCTTTTCCACCCGCTCCGGCGTCTTGAGCAGCCCGTCGCGCGACGGGTCCTCGCCCAGCTCCTGGAGCATGGCCCGCACGTGGCCCTGGAACTCCGTCTCGGGGCCGCCCGGCGTTTGCCCCCTGATCTCCGACATCTGCTTATTCTCCCGAGTACTCGGCGGAATTGCGCGGCGTTTCCCACAGCACCAGCCGCGCGAGCCGGCCGGACGGGATGGAGGGCGCCAGGCGATCCCAGATCGCGACGACGAGGTTTTCCGTGGAGGGCAGGATGCCCTGCAGCCACGGCACGTCCACGTTGAGGTTGCGGTGGTCCAGGTCGCCGATGACGGCCTCGGCCGCGGCGCGCACGTGGCCCAGGTCCACCACGTAGCCCGTCACGGGGTCCGGCGTGCCCTCGACCGTCACGTCGAGCTCGTAGTTGTGACCGTGCCAGTTAGGGCTGTTGCACAGGCCGAAGATGCGCTCATTCTCCTCGGCCGAGAGCGCGGGATTGTGCAGCCGGTGCGCGGCGCTGAAGTGCACGCGGCGGGTAACGCGAACCGTGGGCACGGGTCCTCCTGATCAAAAAGCGATGAAAGGCCGGCCCCGCGGTAAAGCGGGGCCGGCCTGGACCGGGCGGCAGCGGGAAGGATTTTTGAAGCCATGTCTAGACATGTTGGGTGGCTCCTCCGCGGACTTCCGCCTTCCCGCAAGGGGCGTGACGTCGGCCGCAAAAGCAGGCCCCGGCTTCAAAACTGTTGGCTCAAAAATGGAGCTTCCCGCTGCCTCCCGACGGGGCACAAGATAAGGCGCGCGCTGTCGTGAATCAAGGACGCCTCCCCCACCCCGCCCGTCCCGCGCGCCGCCCGGAAAATTCCGTATACGCGCAAGTCGTTGCCGTCGATGCGGATCGGCAGGCGGTGATTGATCCGGGGAATGTGGATCTGCAGGATGCGGATCGGCGGAGGGATCGAGCCGTGGGGGTCGCCCTCGAGACGGAGCGGCTGAAGCCGCCGCTGGGAAAGCCATAAGCCCCGTCTCGGCTCGCTTGCGCTCGCCGAACGGGGCTTCAACTCCGTGAACAGCTCGGGGCCGCCACCGTGCAGGCAACCCGTCGAAGTTTACACCCTCTCCCGCGCGGTCTGCGGGAGAGGGTGCGAGCGACAGCGAGCGGGTGAGGGTCTACGTCACCTGCACGGTGATCGCGGGCGACGTGTACGCCGTGGCGCCGGCGCTGATCAGGTCCACGCGCAGGTTCGTCGTCCCCGCGGCCGTGCCGCCGCGCAGGGTGCCGGTGCCCTCGCCCGTTTCCGTCCACTGCGCCACGACGGAGTTGGTCGTCGTCACGCGGATGCTCTCCGTGATCCCCGGTGTCACGGTGCCGCCCGGCCCGCGCAGCACCACGCGCAGCGAGCGCGTCTGGTTGCGGGGCACCGTGAGCGTGCCGTTGACGGAGCCCGAGGCATTCACGGTCACCAGCGCGTTGCCGGAGCCGTCCTCGATGGTGAGCCCGGTCACCTCGCTGGCGCCGGAGTCGATGCCCAGGTCCGAGCATCCCGCCGCCAGCACCAGCGCCAGCAGGGGAAGAAGGCGGAAGCGGGAGAAAGTCTTCATGGCGATGTCGCGTTGGAAGTGCCTGCCCTGTAGCGGCTTGTCTCAAGTGTAACGAGGAGCGCGGCGTTCGTAAACCGCGAGGGATACAGGACAGCCTGCAACCGCGTTGACGCCGTTGCAGGCTATTCCCTATTCCCTGTTCCCTATTCCCTGCCGTTCGTCAGTCCCGAAAGAACCACCGCACCCCGAACAGCGCCCGCTGCCCGGGCAGCGTCAGCCCCGGGATGTCGAACGCCGTCTCGCGGTTGAACGCGTTTTCCAGGCGCCAGAACGCCCGCACGTCCAGCACGCGGAACTGCACGAGGAAGTTGACGATGGCGTACTGCTCCGTGGTCCCCGTCAACGCGCCCGTCTGCGCGTCGATGGTGCGCGCCGGCCCGCGGCCGATGACCTCCGCCCGCAGCGTGGGCTCTAGGTTGCCGCCGCGGAAGATCCAGTGGTACTCCAGCGCCGCGCGGCCAAAGCGCACGGGCAGGTACGGACGCGCCGGCGCCGTGAAGAAGTCCGTGTAGGTGGCGTCCAGCCGCACCTGCCGCCAGATGACGGGGATGGACGCGTACGCCTCCACCCCGCTCACCGTCTCGCCGCTCTCCGGCCCCAGGCCCCGCTCGTACCAGAAGCCGTACGGCACCACGGCATCCACGTCCTGCACGAGGAACGCGGCCCCGGCCATGATGCTGCCGCGCATCCACTCCGCCCCAGCGCGAAAGCCGTTGGCCGTGGACTCCGTGTCGCGAAAGAGGACGACGGGGAGCGTGTCCAGCTCCGGAAGGGCCGGGTCCAGCGCGTGGCCCAGGTTGCGGACGACGACGGCGCTGTCGCGCCAGAAGCGCAGCCCGCGCGTGCCCGCCGCCACGCTGCCGAAGACGGAGAGCCCGCCCCACGGCCCCGCGCGGCCCGACGCCTCCAGCTCCAGCCCCGTCACCCCGCCGTGCGTGAGCGTGCGCGCCTCGCCCCACGCGGCCAGCCAGGGCACGGGCGTGAGCTCCGCGCGCGCGGACAGCTCCGTGGCGTTGGCCGCGTAGCCCTCCTCGTCCACGCGGTGCACGCGCGCCGTGCCCGTGACCGTGCCCAGGGGCACGTCCACCGTGGCGCGCAGCATGGCCTGCACGGACTCGCGCTCCAGCGTGATGGTGTCCACGTCCAGCGGGCTGCTCCAGCTGCGGCCAATGGCGCCGTCCAGCCACACGCCGCCCGTCTGCGGGCAGGCGTCCCCCGCCGTGGGCGAGCCCGCGGCCACCGCGGCGCTGTCCGCCCGGGCCGCGCTGTCCGCCGGGAGGGCCGACGTGTCCGCGCAGACGGTGCGCCGGCCGAAGAAGCGCCCGCGCCCGCGCAGCACCAGCTCCCCGCGGTCAAAGCTCTCCCGGGGCAGGTCCGTGCCGCTGGCCTGCCGCTGCGCGTCGATGCCCGTGGTGCGGTACTCCACCTGCAGCGCGCGGTCCGGCGAAAACGCGTAGCTCAGCCGCGCCACGCCCGTGTTGGCCGAGTAGTTCTCGCGGCGGCGAAAGCCCTGCGTCTCCACCACGTCGATCCCCACGTGCACCATCAGCCGGTCGCCCAGGGGACGGGCGAACAGGCCGCGCAGCATCCGCGTGGCAAAGTCGCCCTCGCCGCCCTCGATCTGCGCGAACGGGCGCCGGTCCGAAAGGCGCAGCGTCTGCACGTCCACGCGCGTCTCCTGCAGGCCGCGGGTGACGCGCACCTCCTGCACGTCCAGCAGGGGGATGTTCTCCAGGTTGAGCGTCGTCCCGCTCAGGGGACGCACCTCCCAGCCGTCCAGGAACACGCGCGTGCGCCCGCCGCCGGACGAGAACGCGCTGACGCCGTTGGGCTGGCCCACCCCGCCGCCCCGCGTCATCACCAGGCCGGGGATGCGCTCCAGCAGCTCCGTGAGCGTGAGCCCGTGAAAGCGCCCCAGCTCCCGCGGCCCGAACACCCAGCTCGCGGCGGAGAAGCCGGACTGCCGCGTCTCGCGGTAGAGCGGAAAGTTGGGCGCGGGGCGGGTGCTGTCCGCGGGGACGGAGTCCGGCCGGGCCGCGTCCGGGATGGTGTCGCCCCGGACGGCCTCTCCCGGGATGGCGATGGACGCCGTGTCCTGCCGGGGCGGCGCGGGGATGGTGTCCTGCGCGCGCAGGTCCGCCGCCGCGAGGAGCGCGGCGGCGGCAAGGCCGGCCAGGGCCGGGCGGCGGAGCATCATGCGAGGGATCACGCGCCCGCGGTCTGGCCCCGGGCCGCGGCGCGGTCCATCACCCACTGCACGAAGATGCGGGTGGGCACGCCGGTGGAGCCCTTGCTGAGGTACGAGATCTTGCCGTCGCCGTACGCCGTGCCGGCCACGTCCAGGTGCACCCACGGCCAGTCGCCCACGAACTCGCGCAGGAACCAGCCCGCCGTGATGGTGCCCGCCGGGCGCCCGCCGCTGTTCTTGAGGTCGGCGTAGTCGCTCTTGATCTGCTCGCGGTAGTCGTCGAACATGGGCAGCTGCCAGCAGCGCTCGCCCGTGGACTCGCCCGCGGCGATCACCTCGCGCACCAGCGCGTCGTCGTTGCCCATCACCCCCGTGGCCGCGTGGCCCAGGGCGATCACGCAGGCGCCCGTGAGCGTGGCCGCGTCCAGCATGGCGGCCGGCTCGTAGCGCTTCGCGTAGGAGATGGCATCCACGAGGATCAGCCGGCCCTCGGCGTCGGTGTTGACGATCTCGATGGTCTTGCCGCCGTGCGCGCGGAGGATGTCGCCCGGCTTCATCGCCTTCGATCCCAGCAGGTTCTCGGACGAGGGGACGATGCCGACGACGTTGAGCGGCAGGTCGAGCTCGGCGATGGCCTGCATGGCGGCCAGCGTGCCCGCCCCGCCGCACATGTCGAACTTCATGTCCTCCATCCCCTGCGCGGGCTTGATGGAGATGCCGCCCGCGTCAAAGGTGAGCCCCTTGCCCACCAGGACGAGCGGCTTTTCCCCCTCGGCCCCGCCGCGGTGCTCGAGGATCATCAGCCGCGGCTCCTGCGCGGAGCCCTGGGCCACGGCAAGAAGGGCGTTCATCCCCTCCGCCTCCAGCTCCTTCGGGCCCAGCACGGTCACCTTCATCCCCCGCTCGCGGCCGATGCGCTCCGCCGTCTCCGCCAGGTACGTGGGCGTGGCGACGTTGCCGGGAAGGTTGCCCAGGTCGCGGGCCAGGTTCTCGGCCCGGGCGATGATCTCGCCCACGCGCGCGCCCTCGGCCGCCGCGGCCTCGTCCGTGCCCTCGCCCACGAGGATCGTGGCGGACTCCAGGGCCACGGGCGCCGGCTTGGCGGGATCGGCGGACTTGAGCTCGCGGAAGTCGTACGCGCCCAGCACCAGCCCCTCGGCCACGGCCCGCGCCGCGTCCGCCACGGGGACGGCGGACGCCGGCAGGGCGAACGAGACGGCGCCCACGCGCGACGTGGCGGCCTGCTTGGCGGCCGAGCCGGCGGCGCGGCGCAGGCGCTCCGTCGTGAGCTCCGCGCCCTTGCCCACCCCGATCAGCAGCACGCGCTCGGCCCCGCTCGCCGGAAACACGAGCGTGGTGGTGCCGAACGCGCCGCGCGCGTCGCCGCGCTGGACGAGGGCGGCGAGCTGCCCGCCCAGGGCGCCGTCGAGCGACGTAAAGGCGGCGTCCTGCGCGTCGCCGTCCAGCACGGGCACGGCCAGGAGCGGGGTCTGGTGCCCGGCCGCGTCCGCGCGGGCGATGGAGATCTTCATCGTGAAGGCCGTAAGTCCGTTGGAAAAGACTGGAACGGAGAGCGAAGTACCCGACAGCAAGTGCCAAGTGCCAAGTGCCAAGTACCAAGTGCCAAGACTGATTTTCGATCCTTGGCACTTGGCACTTGTTACTTGGCACTTCAGTCCATCACATGTGGTCGATGATCCGGCGCCCGAACTCCGAGCACGAGACCTTGGTGGCGCCTTCCATCAGCCGCTCGAAGTCGTACGTGACCGTCTTGGCGGTGATGGCGCCCTCGAGACCCTTGATGATCAGGTCCGCCGCCTCGTCCCACCCCATGAAGCGCAGCATCATCTCGCCGCTCAGGATGACGGAGCCGGGGTTGACCATGTCCTTGCCGGCGTACTTGGGCGCCGTGCCGTGCGTGGCCTCGAAGATGGCGTGGCCCGACACGTAGTTGATGTTGGCGCCCGGCGCGATGCCGATGCCGCCCACCTGCGCCGCCAGCGCGTCGCTCACGTAGTCGCCGTTCAGGTTGAGCGTGGCGATCACGCTGTAGTCCCGCGGGCGCGTGAGGATCTGCTGCAGGAACGCGTCGGCGATGCTGTCCTTGATGACGATGCGCCCGGCCGCCTCGGCCTCCTTCTGGGCCTGGCTGGCGGCGTCCTCGCCGCGGTCGGCCTTGATGCGGTCGTACTCGGCCCACGTGAACGTGCGGTCGCCGTACTCGCGCTCGGCCAGCTCGTAGCCCCAGTTCTTGAAGGCGCCCTCGGTGAACTTCATGATGTTGCCCTTGTGCACCAGCGTCACCGACGGCGCCTTGGTGCGCAGGGCGTAGTCGATGGCGCTGCGGACCAGGCGCTCCGTGCCCTCGCGCGACACGGGCTTGATGCCGAAGCCCGACGTCCCGGGAAAGCGCACCTTCTTGAAGCGCGGGCCAAAGCTTTCCTGCAGCAGCTGGCGGAACTTGGCCGCGTCCTCGGTGCCCTCCTCGAACTCGATGCCGGCGTAGATGTCTTCCGTGTTCTCGCGGAAGATGACCATGTCCACGTCGCCCGGGCGCTTGACGGGAGACGGCACGCCCTCGAACCAGCGCACGGGGCGCACGCAGGCGTACAGGTCCAGCTCCTGGCGCAGGGCCACGTTCAGCGAGCGGATGCCGCCGCCGACCGGGGTCGTCAGGGGGCCCTTGATGCCCACCAGGTACTCGCGGAACGCGTCCAGGGTGGCGGCCGGGAGCCAGTCGCCCGTCGCGTGGAAGGCCTTTTCACCGGCGAGCACTTCCATCCAGTGGATCTTGCGGGACCCGCCGTACGCCTTTTGGACGGCGGCCTCGAAGACGGGCTGCGAGGCGGCCCAGATGTCGGGGCCCGTGCCGTCGCCCTCGATGAAGGGGAGGATGGGGTTGTCGGGAACGTTCAGCGTGCCGCCGCTGATCGAGATGCGCTCCCCACCCTGGGGAACGGCGGGCTTCCAGTCGCTGGCCATGGGGTCAGGTTCCGTGTAGGGGTAAGTGCCTGGTACGAAGTGCCAAGTACCTAGTGCCTAGTACCAAGTGCCGGATGCCGGATGCCGGATGCCGGAGCGAAACTTGGCACTTGGCACTTGTCACTTGGTACTTTCTTCTCAAAAAAAACGGGGCGCGGCGGGGAGCCCGCCGCGCCCCGAAGAGCGGCCGTGTACCGCCGCGCTCAGCGCTCGCTCAGCGGCGTCACCTTCAGGCCGCGCGGCCCCAGGTAGTCGCTGCCGGGGCGAATGAGCCGGTTGTCGGCGTACTGCTCCATCAGGTGGGCCGTCCAGCCCGGCATGCGGGCCAGGGCGAACACCGCCGTGAACAGGTCCATGGCAATGCCCAGCGTGGTGTAGACCGACGCGCTGAAGAAGTCCACGTTGGGGTAGATCTTCTTGCCCTTCTTGTCCATCTCCTCGCGCATGGCCGCGCGGATCTTGTCGGAGAGGTCGAGCCACTTGGTCTCGCCCGCCTCCTCCATGATCTGGTCGGCCAGCTCGCGCAGCACCGTGGCGCGCGGGTCCACCGCCTTATACACGCGGTGGCCAAAACCCATCACCTTCTTGCCGCTGCCGAGCGCGTTGCGGACCCAGGTGCCCGGGTCCTCGCCGCTCTCGTCGATCTCGCGCAGCATGTTCATCACCTCCACGTTGGCGCCGCCGTGGCTGGGCCCCTTGAGGGTGCCGATGGCGGAGGTGATGGCCGAGTACATGTCGGACAGGGTGCCGGCCGTGACGCGCGCCGCGAACGTGGAGGCGTTCATGCCGTGCTCGGCGTGCAGCACGAGGGCCACGTCCATGGTGCGGACGCGCGTCTCGTTGGCTTCCTCGCCGTTGAGCATGTAAAGGAAGTTGGCCGCGAAGCCCAGCCCCGCCTTGGGCTGCAGCGGCTCCAGCCCGCGGCGGATGCGGTCGTACGCCGCCACGATGGTGGGCGTCTGCGCCGTGAGGAAGATGGCCTTGTGGCGCACCGACTCGGCCGAGATGTCGTCGGCCTGGGGGTCGAACATCCCCAGCGCGCTGATGGCCGTGCGCACGGCCGCCATGGGATCGGCGTCCCTGGGGTACGCGCGCAGCATCTCCAGCACCTCGGGCCGCAGCGCGCTGTGGCGCTCCAGGTGCTGCTTGATCTCATCCAGCTGCTGCCGGTTGGGGAGAGCCCCGTTCCACAGCAGGTAGCACACTTCTTCGAAGGTGGTGTTGCGGGCGAGGTCGTCGATGTCGTACCCCGCGTAGATCAGCTCCCCCACCTCGCCGTTGATGTCGCTCAGCCTGGACTGCGCGACGACGACCCCTTCGAGACCCTTGGCAGCCATTTCGACTTTCTCGGACGCGATTGCGAGACTACATTTTTTCCGGCTTCGGGACCGGGAACGAACGGCGCGTTGACGCAGCACGGTCCGGGCCAGCGAAAGCGGCGCCAACATAGCGGGGGCGCCGGTGTCGCCGCAAGCGTTGCGCGGCGGCAATTTACAGCGCCCAACTGAGCGGCGTTCACCCACGGACGGGGGGCGTTTGGAGTCGAGCGACGCGGAAGACGTACGGCGGGTGCTGCGGGGCGACGCGGCGCATTACGAGGTCCTGGTGCGGCGCTACCAGGAGCCCCTGTACCGCCACGCGTTCGGCATGGTGGGGGATCCCGACGCGGCGGCGGACCTGGTGCAGGACTCGCTGGTCAAGGCGTACACCCGCCTGGCTACGTGCGACCCGGACCGGTTCGCGGCGTGGCTCTTTCGCATCCTGCGCAACCGCTGCAAGGACTACCTCAAGAGCCGCCGCCGGCGCGACGTGCCCCTGGTGGACGACGGCCCCCACGCGGCCCCCGCGGCCGACGACCCCGTACGCACGCTGGAGCGCACGGAGATGGGCAAGGTGGTGGCCGACGCCCTGGCCCGCATCCCCGAGAGCCAGCGCGAGGCGTTCCTGCTCAAGCACGTGGAGGGGCGCAGCTACGAGGAGATGGCCGAGATGCTCAACGCCGGCATCAGCGCGCTCAAGATGCGGGTGATGCGGGCCCGCGAGGCGCTGCAGGACCTGCTGAAGGACCGGATCTGAACGGCGGTACGAAGGTACGGGGTACGAAGGTACGGGGTACGAAGGTACGGCAGGACGACTTCGGGAAACGTTCCGCGTTCCGGTGATGGTCGTCCTGAGGGAGCGCCGCGTGGAACTCGAACGGGCACAAAGCCTTGGGCGCGACCGAAGGATCTTGCCCGCAAAGCGTGAGGCCGACCCTTGTCCGTGAAACCGGCCTGTCGCTTCGCGGGCAAGATCCTTCGTCGCCGCGATGGACCCTGCACAGACGGGTTTCGCGCGGCGGCTCCTCAGGATGACACGCCCGGGGCGCGGAGCTTCGCAACACACTCCAGATCCAATTCCTTTCGCGTCGAATCTGCTAGGATTCGGCGCGGCGCCCCTTTAGCTTGACGGCGACCTCCCCGGCGCGGTCCGTCCGCTCGCGCCCTCGTTTGCCGGCGCACGCCGGCAGCCCGTTCATCGAGATCCCCATCCATGATCCGCAGAATTCCCTGCGCGGCCGCGCTGCTGGCCGCGGGCACCCTCGCCTGCTCCAACCCCGCGCCGCCGGCGCCCGGACCCTCCGCGAGCGATCCGGCGCGAACCGTGTGGCAGCTGTCGCCCTTCGCCCTGCTCCAGGCCGGCGGCTACGACGGGCTGATGACGGTGGACGAGGTCCGTCGCCACGGCGACCTGGGCCTGGCCGCCGCCGACGAGCTGAACGGCGAGATGGTGATGGTAGACGGCCGCCTCTACCAGTTCCTCGCCGACGGACGCGTGGCGGAGGCGCCCGGGAGCATGCGCCTGCCCTTCGCCGAGGTCACGCGCTGGACGGGCGGCCGCGACATCCCCGTCGCCGCGGGGCAGACGTACGGCGCGAGCGGGATGCCGGGCATGGGCACGCTGCCGGCCGGGGCGGACGCGTTCTACGCCCTGCGGCTGGAGGGGACGTGGGACACGGTGGTGGTGCGCACCTTTCACCAGCAGAGCCGGCCGTATCCGCCGCTGGACAGCGCCGTGCATCACCAGGCGGTGGACACGCTGATCAACGTGCGCGGCACCATGGCGGGCTTCTGGCAGCCCGCGTTCGCCAAGGGGCTGAGCATCCCCGGCTACCACCTGCACGTGCTGTCGGACGACCGCGCGAAGGGCGGGCACGTGCTGTCGTTCCGTGCCGGCAATGTGCGGATGCAGGTGGCCGAGCGCCCGGAGTTCATCGTGCACCTGCCGCCGGACGCCATCCGCGACGTCCGGCACTGATCCACGCGCGAAGCCCCGCCCGGCACCTGCCGGACGGGGCTTCTCGTTGCAGTCGGTCACGCCGGAGCGAGAGCCCGACGCGGCGCTCCGATCCCGGCCGCCGCGCGAGCCCACTCCCGCACTAACGCACTGCCGCACTCACGCACTTCTAGGCGTTCGCGTGGCCGTCCGCCTCGCGGGGGTTGGCGTCCACGCCGGCGGCGGCGTCGGCCTCGCGGGCGTGGCGCGCGCACAGCCGCGTCTCGGGGATCACCATCAGCCGGTCGAACTCGATGGGCTCGCCGTCCACCTCGCAGCGGCCAAAGTTCTCCGGCTCCTTGTACAGCCGGCCCAGCGCCTCGTCCAGCGCGTACAGGCGCCGGCCCTCTACCGAGGCCAGCAGGAACTGCTGCTCCTGCTCGTACGTCTCGCTGCCGATGTCGGCCGGGTGGTTGTCGTACCCGCCGCTCAGCTCGCTGATGCGCACGCGCAGCTCGTCGCTCAGATCCGCAAAGTGGCTGATGGAGTCCAGAGCCTGCTCGCGCTCCCGCAGCAGCAGCTGCTCGATCTGCTTACGCTGGTCTTCCTGAAGCATCGCTTCGCCGTCCCGAATCAAGAGGGGATGGGCAGGCCCGCTGCCCGCCACGCGTCCGCCGCCGCGCACCGTCAATCTCCGTGCCGCCCCCGCCACGGACAAGCTTTTCCGCCGCCGCGCGGGATCAGCCGCCGTCCGGCGGCGGGTGCGGGTGCACCTTCGCCAGCAGGCCCCCCGGCTGACGGACGAGCAGGGGCCGCAGCGGGGTTCCGGCGGGCACGCGCCGGACGGGGCAGCCCTCCTCGCCCGTCCACCCGTGGTCGATGTGGAACGAGAAGGCGTACTCGGGCGCCGCGCCGGTGTCCACCAGCATGCCCGGGCCGCTGGACACGGGGAGCACCGTGCCCGGTTCCGCGTCGACCGTGGAGAAGAAAAGGAGGATGTCGGACCCGGGCGCCACCCCCTCCAGTGCACCTCCGTGCAGCGGCAGCGCGCAGAAGGGAGCCACGGCCCCCTGCACCCGGCGCGACAGGCCGGCGGTGAAGAGCGTGTCAGTGGCGTTCAGCAGCTCGATCCCCGCAAATGCGTCCTGAAGGGCCACGGTGCCTATCCCGCTGCGCCGCGTGACGGTGAGCACGTCGCCCGCGTCCACCGGCGTGGTGAACCCGGGGAAGACAAGATCTGCGGGGGGAAAGACCGCCTGCGCCGTGAAGGCGTGCACGTCCTTCTCCCATTCCACGCGCGTGGAGAGCGAGTACTCGCGCGTCCGCATCCACACCAGCGGCAGGGCGGCCGCGCTCCACGCCCGCGCGGACGAGAGCGCGTAGAGCCAGGCGCCGGCATCGGCAAGCAGGTCGCAGGTGGTCTCGTCCAGCGTGATGACGAGCCGCACTTCATCGCGGGGCATGGGGAACGTCCCTGGATAAAGGGAGAACAGGGCGAGCGGACCCGGTGGCCCGCCCCGCCGCGTGGGGCGCGTGCGCTCAGGCCGGCTGAACGCTCATGATCTGGTGCCGCTCGTCCGTGGGCGCCGTGGGGTAGTGGGCGATGAGAAAGCGGGAGAGCGTGTCGGGCGCGTCCATGGGCTCGTCGCTGTCCACGGTGACGACGGCGACGGCGCGGTCCGGATCCACGCTGTTCAGGCGCCAGCGTTGAGTGGCCTTGTGGCGGAACGAGAACTCCGCGTCGAACGCAGACGGCGTGCGCGTGGACAGGTTGTCCGCCAGGGTCACGCGATAGCGGGGCATGGGATCCTCCGTGTGAGCTCGGTCGATGGGGACGGCGGGGGGCCGGGAGCGGCCACCCGCCTGGGGAGAAGGTCAAAGGGCCGCGAGCGCGGGCTGCGTGCGCTCCAGCATGGTGTTGCTCCGCAGCTTCTCCAGCGTGGCGCTGGACTCGATGAGCAGCGGCACCAGGTCCTCGCCGCCCGCGACCGCGTGCGCCCACGGGGCCCCGCCCCAGCTCCACTTCTTGTCGATGGAGTAGTTCACCGTGCGGGTGGTCACACCCGTGAGGTCCACCAGCACGGCCGGGCTGTACGCCTTGAGGATCACCGTGCCCGTGTTCACCTCGTCCGTAGCGAACATCAGCAGCACCTTCTCCACCGGCACGAACACGTCGTCGAAGCCGTTGAAGATGGGTAGGGCACAGATGGGCGCGTAGCCGGCGTCGTTCTTTTGCGAGATGCCGCAGGAGAAGCGCGTCTCCACGTTGTTGTGGATGGTGATGGCGCGCGCGTCGCCCGCCTGGGTGACGCTCCCCGTCCCGCGGGGGCTCTCGATGGTGAAGGTGTTGCCCAGGTCCGCCGGGTAGGCGGCGCTCGCCACGATCTGCCCGTTGGGGATGATCTCGCTTCGCGAGCTGTACGCCTGGTAGTCCACCCGCCAGTTCACCTGCGTGGCCTGCGAGAAGGAGTCGGTGCGGAACCACACCAGGGGGTCGCCCGCCGCTGCCCGTGGCCTTGACGGCCTTGAAGGCGTACAGCTTCATGCCCAGATTCTCCAGCTGATTGAGGGTGTCGTCGTCCATGCTGATGGTGAGGTTGTAGCTGGCCATGGTGTCCTCCCGGGGTGGATCGGGGTGGGTGCGGGGCGGGCCTCGTGCCCTGCCCTCGGGGGACCGCCGCGGCCCGCGGCCTGTCCCTGCGGAGCAATCTGCCCCGCCCTGCCCCGCCGCCCTGTACCGCAATCGGCCACCGGCGCTCAGCCACCGGCCACGGGGCGCGGGGGACGCGGCACCCGGCCCGCCGGCTCGCTGTCCCCGTCGCCGCACGCGGCCAGGAAGCGCGCGGCCAGCAGGCGCAGCCCGCCCTGCGCCGCCAGCTCCGTGGGCCGCAGCCCCGTGAGGGCGCGCAGGCTGCGGCGCAGGGCCGCGCCGCTCGAAAACTCCAGCGCCCGCGCCACGCTCTCAACGCTGCGCTCCGCGTCTTCCAGCAGCCGCGCGGCGTGCAGCAGCCGTCGCCACGCCAGCAGCTGCTCCGGTGAGGGGAGCCCGGCGGCGGAAAGCGTGCGCCGCAGGGTACGGGCGCTGCACCCCGCCCGCCGCGCCAGCTCGCACACGGTGCGCGGCTCCACGGGCGAGCGCAGCACGGGCTCCAGCCAGCGGTGGATGGACGCGGGGAGCACCTCCCCCAGCCGCTCCACGAGCGCCTCCAGAGGCGTCCATCCCAGAGTGTCCTCCAGGCACCGGGCCAGGAGGGCGGCCTCGTCGCGGCCTCCCTGCGCCACCACGCCCCGCACTCCGAGGAGCGCCAAGTGAAAGGTGTCACCCACGGGGCGCGCGACGAAGTCCGTGTACGCCACCAGTTCCAGGGCCGGGTAGCGCGCCCGCAGCCGGCGGATCTCGGCCGCGGCAAAGGCGCCGCCGTGGTACGGGTCCACGAACGCCGCGCCCACGGCGACGGTCGCGGCCAGGGCGGACAGCTCTGCCCAGTCGCGCGCGGGACGCAGGGCGTGGACGGCACCGCCCGCCGCGGCCCCCCGCAGGGCGCGGCGCAGGGCGTCCAGGGCGGCGGGCGCGCCGTTGAGCAGCAGCACGTCAGCCACGGCCCACCTCCGGGGCGGGACGGCGGCGGGCGGCGCGGCGCGGATGCGATCTCATGCGAAACCCTCCGGGATAACGGGTGTGGGATGATCCCGGGCCGGTGTTGCTCCCCCCGGCCCGCGCACCCATCTTTGCCCGGGGGGACTCACAGTCTCCGCCTGCCTTTCATCAACGCCGCGTGATTGATACTCGTGTTGTTCATCAAGCTCCTGGGTGATCCCCTCCTGCGGGGCCCCGACGGGCGGCCCGTTACCGGCCGCGCCGCGTACAAACGGCGGTTGGCGCTGCTCTCCATCCTGGGCGTGGCGCGGGGGCGGCCCGTGGGGCGCGAGCGGCTCATTGGCCTGCTGTGGCCCGACCACCCCACGGACGCGGCGCGGCACACCCTCTCCGAGTCTCTGTACGTGCTGCGCAAGGAGTTGGGTGAGGGGCTGTTCGTTTCCGTGGGGGACGAGGTGGCGCTGAACCCCGCCGCCGCGGCAAGCGACGTGGACGCCTTCGAGACGGCGTTGGAGGCGGGGCGGCCGGAGGAGGCCGTTCGCGCGTTTGGCGGGCCCCTGCTGGACGGGTTCTACGTCTCCAACGCGCTGGACTTCGAGCGGTGGCTGGACGGGGAGCGGGACCGGCTGGCGCGGGCCTGCGCGTCAGCCCTGGAAGGCCTGGCGGCCGCCGCGGAGGCGGAGGGGCGCCCGCTTGGAGCCGTGGAATGGTGGCGCCGGCTGGCCGCGCACGACCCGTACAGCTCGCGCGCGGCGCTGCGGCTGGCCTCCGCTCTGGAGGCGGCGGGGGAGCGGGGCGCGGCCCTCCGCGCAGCCACGGCGCACGCCGCGCGGCTGCGCGAGGAGCTGGGGGTGGAGGCGGACCCGGAGCTGGCGGAGCTGGTGGAGCGCCTGCTGGCGGAGCCCGCCCGCATCCCCCCGCCCCCCGTCCTGCCCGCCTCCGTCCCCACCGCGGGCGCGGAGCCGGAGACGAAGATCGAAGAGTCCTCGGGGGCGGAGACCGCCTCGGACGCGGGCGGCGGCCAGGGAATCAAGGCGGCTGTGCCGGCCGACGCACCGGGCGGGGGGGAACTCGCGGCGGATGCGGGCGCGCCAGTCCCACAACCCGAGCCGGTCTCGTCCGCACCGGGATCTGCCGTAGACGCGGTACCGTCCCAGGCCGATCACCCGGAGGCGGCGGACGCGCGGAGGCCACCGCGGTGGAGCCGGGCGGCGGCGGCGCTGACGGGGGCCCTGGCCATGGTCAGCGTGCTAGCGGGGCTGGCGCTCTCGGGCGGCGCGCCCCGCGCGCCGGAGCAGCCGCGCTACGACCCGCGCCGCATTGCCGTCCTCTACTTCGACGACCACTCGCCGAACGGGGAGCTGGCATACCTGGCCAGTGGGCTCACGGAGATGCTCATCCACGAGCTCAGCCAGGTGCAGGTGCTGGACGTGGTGTCGCGCAACGGGGTAAAGCCCTACCGCGAGCGGGCCGTACCGTTCGATTCCATGGCGGCGGACCTGCGCGCGGGGAGCGTGGTGGAGGGGAGCGTGCAGCGCTCGGGAAACCGGGTGCGGGTGACGGTGCAGCTCATCGACGCCAACAGCAACGCGCACCTGGAAAGCCGGACGGTGGAGCGGCCCATGGCGGACCTGTTCGTGCTGCAGGACGCAGTGGCCCGCGAGGTGTCCGGCTTTTTGCGCCGGCGGGTGGGGCGCGAGGTGCGGCTGGTGGAGATGGAACGCCGCGCGGGCAATCCCCGCGCCCTGGAGCTGGTGCTGCGCGCCGTGGACGCCCGCGCGCGCGCCCGGGAGATGGCCCGCAGCCCGCATCCGCGCGACGTGGCCGCGGCGCTGCAGGTCCTGGCAGGCGCGGACTCGCTGCTGCTGCGGGCCGCGGCCCTGGACGGGAAGTGGGGCGAGCCGGAGCTGCAGCGGGGTTGGGTGACGCTGGACCGCGCCTGGCTGGTGGGCGGGGTGGAGAAGGGGCCCGCCGCGGCGCGGGCTCTGCGCCATGCCGACGCGGTGCTGCGGCAGGACCCCGGCAGCCTGGACGCCCGCGAGCTGCGGGGGACGGCCCTGTGGCGGCTGGCGGGCGCGAACCCGCGCTCGCCCCGCGAGCGCGGTTGGCGCGCCGAGGCGGAGCGCGAACTGCGAGCCGTGGTGGCGGCGGACCCGGACCGCGCCTCTGCCTGGATCACGCTCAGCCAGCTGCTGCGGCTGGGGGGCGGCCTGGCCGAGGCGGAGGTGGCGGCGCGCCGGGCCCGCGAGGCCGACGCGTACCTGGCCGTGGACGAGGTGGGGGTGGACCGGCTGTACCGCGCCGCTTTCGCCTTTGAGGACTTTGGCGCGGCGCGGCACTGGTGCGTCGAGGGTCGGCGCGGCTACCCGGCGGACTACCGTTTCTGGGAATGCGAGCTGGCCATCCTGGCCCGCGACCCCGACGCGCCGGCCGCCCCGGACAGCGCCTGGCGGCTGGTGGCGGCGCTGGACCGGGTGGACCCGCCGGCGCGGGCCGCCGCAGCCGGGCGCGGGTACTCCCCCGTTTTCCGGCGGATGATGGCGGCGGCCGTGCTGGCCCGCGCCGGCCACGGCGACAGCGCGCGGGCCGTGGCCGCCCGCGCCCGCCGGGAGGTGCAGGGCGATCCCGCCCGCCGCGCCTCGTTCCTGTGGGACCAGGCGTACCTGTGGCTGCTCCTGAGCGAGCGGGCGCGGAGCGCCGCCGCGCTTGACACGTTCGTAGCCGCCCGCCCGGCCCTGCGGGAGTACGTGGCGCGCGAGCGGGTGTTCCGCGAGGCCGGCCTGCAGTAGCCTGCGGCTACCGGGCGGCAAAGGGCTCCGGCACCTCGATGGCCGCGTGCTCCGGAGACTCGCGCCGCCTCACCGTGCCCAGGTCCACGTGCGCCGTCTGCCCCCGCGGCTGCACGATGTTCCAATGCAGCCGCTGCCCGCCCGGCTCGTGCTCGTGCTCGTGCTTGCCCGCGACCAGGACCGCGGGGAGCCCCTCGGGCGTGAATTTGTCGTCGTACTCCGACCAGGGATAGTGCGCCATGACCTGCAGGTCGGCGGCCAGGAACTGCTCCATCACCTCCTCGGCGAACTCGGCACCGTACAGGGCTTCGTAGTACGGCTGGGCGAACTTCTCCACCGCGGCGCGGGTGTAGAACAGCGCGTCAAACTCGCTGCCCAGCCGGTACCACACTTTTTTCTTGGAACACACCCATACGTCCGCGACCGGCACACCCGTCGGGGCCGGCGTGGGCTCCGGCGCGTACGGGCCAAACCACCCCCGCTTGTGGTCGGCCACCTCGTCCCGCAGCATCGGCGAGACGTCGCTCCATTTGTAGAACGGGTGGATATCGAACAGCAGGCCCGGCTTCGACGACCGCTGGTACAGAGCCAGCAGGAAGAATGGCCCGGTTTCGCTCTCGGCCAACCCGTCGGCCGCCTCGGCCAGGGCGCGGGCCAGCATGGGGGTGATGGGCCCAGGCGGGGGCGGGGCGATGATCTCGATGGGCTCACTCACGTTGGGGCGCTCCAGGAAGAAGGGTTTGATTCGTCCGCTCGGTCGGGGGGAAGGATGCGGACGGGGTATCAAAGACCCTTCCCAAATGCTATCAATGTCCCGCCCGCATCTCCGCAATCCGTTGGTATTCCCGGTGATAGCGGCGTCGCCACCATGGCCGCCAACCCGCGTCCCGCAGCCTACGACCCGTTTTCGTCGTGAGAGGGTGGGTAGAGGTGACAGGGACGGGGCGGGCCGATAGCTTTCCGCGCCCGTGATCCTCCGCCTCTCTCCCTTCTTCCGGCGACCGCGTGGCTCTCGCAGACGTCCGTCCCCGCACGCTCGCGCCCGGACTGGCCCTGGCCGCCGCGCTCACCCTGGCCGCGTGGGGCCTGCAGGTGCTGGAGGTGCGACTCATCGGCCACGCGGTGGTGGAGGCGCTGGTGCTCGCGCTGGTGCTGGGGATGATGGTCCGCACGGCGTGGACGCCGCCGGCCCGCTACGCGCCGGGAATCAGCTTCGCGGCCAGGCAGCTGCTGGAGGCCGCCATCGTGCTGCTGGGCGCGTCCGTGAGCCTGCCCGTCCTGCTGCGCGCCGGCTCGCCGCTCGTCGTCGCCATCGTCACGGTCGTCGTCGGTGGGCTGACGGCGGGGTACGCCATCGGACGCGCCCTGGGCCTCAACCCGCGCCTGGCGACGCTCATCGCCTGCGGAAACGCCATCTGCGGCAACTCCGCCATCGCGGCCGTGGCGCCCGTGATCGGCGCGGACAAGGAGGACGTGGCGTCGTCCATTGCGTTCACGGCCGTGCTGGGCGTGATCGTCGTCCTCACCCTGCCCCTGCTGATGCCCGTGCTGGGGCTGGACGAGTACCGGTACGGCGCCCTGGCGGGGATGACCGTCTACGCCGTGCCGCAGGTGATCGCCGCCACCTTTCCCGTGGGGCGGCTGGCGGGCGAGGTGGGCACGCTGGTCAAGCTCGTGCGCGTGCTGCTGCTGGGGCCCGTCATCCTGTTCTTTTCCATCCGCAACCGAAAGGTGGGCGAGCAGCGGCTGGCGATCAGCAACGTGGTGCCGTGGTTCATCGCCGGGTTCCTGGTGCTGGCCATGGCGCGCTCGCTGGGGCTGATCCCGGCGACCGTCGCCGAGCCCGTGCGCGAGGTGTCGCGGTGGATGACCGTGGCGGCGATGGCCGCGCTGGGGCTGGGCGTGGACGTGCGCGTGCTGGGCCGCGTGGGCCCACGCGTGGTCGCCGCCGTCACCGGCTCGCTCATCGTGCTCATCGCCCTGAGCGCGACGCTCATCCACGTCCTGCGCATCGGCTGATGCGGATTCGCATCGCACCCCGTTTGTCTTCCTGAGGGGCCCTCACGGTCCTCGCCCACGACGGATGCGCGCGGCCCCGAAGGATCTCCTCTCCCGTGCACGGGGCCGACTCCGCGCGAGGACCATCCCATGCCGCGTCTGGTGGGGGATGTACGGGCCGAGCGAGGGCAGGCAAGATCCTTCGGGCCACGGAGATCCAGGACGGACACGGTCCCGTGAGGGCTCCTCAGGGGGGAGTCGTCTGCCCCTCGGCGAATCCCCTGCCCTGCCGCCGACCCGCATCCGCCGCCGATCCCCACCTGCCGACCATCCGCCTCCCCATCGGTTCTCATCCGCCGAATCGCGCCGACGACGAAGCCCGTGCGGGGCTTCGGCCTCAAGTCACTGCGCCGCACGGGCTTTGCGCTCGCGTTCATCCACCCCGCATCCGCGATGAATCCGCCCCGCGAAGGCCGCGCGTAACCTTGGACGTAGTTTGTACAGCAACGACAAACTACAACCAGGGACGGAGTACCATGAACAGGACGATCGCGGTGGTGGTGGCGGTGATGGCGTTCGCGGGGAGCGCGCAGGCGCAGAACGGCGGCGGGCGCAACGCGGGGGCGGTGGTGGTGGTGGGCGGGCAGGCCATGCTGCCCACGCGCGACATCGTGGACAACGCCGTGAACTCGGCGGACCACACCACGCTGGTGGTGGCCGTGCAGGCGGCGGGGCTGGTGGAGACGCTCAAGGGGCACGGTCCGTTCACCGTCTTCGCGCCCGTGAATGACGCGTTCGAGAACCTGCCCGCGGGCACGGTAGAGACCCTGCTGCGCCCGAAGAACAAGGCGGCGCTGACGAAGGTGCTCACCTATCACGTGGTGCCCGGCCGGGTGACGGCGGCAGACCTGATGCGGATGATTCGCGAGGGCCATGGCACGGCGACGCTGCGCACGGCCAGCGGCGGCACGCTCACGGCGGTGATGAACGGCCCGGCGAACGTGGTGATCCGCGACGAGACGGGCGGCGTGGCGACCATCTCCACGTACGACGTGCTGCAGCGCAACGGCGTGATCCACGTGGTGAACCGCGTGCTCCTGCCGCGCTGATTTCACCCGCGCGGGGAACGCAGGAAGGCGCGAGGTGGACAGACAGTCCCCTTCGCGCCCTCGCGCATCCTGTCACACGGATGCCGGGTCCGCGCTACTCCTGATCGCCTGCGCGAGCCTCGTCGGAGCGCTCGCGTTCCTCGACGAGGTGCGCGAACCCGGAGGATCTTCTTCACGGACCCATCGTGAAAGTGCGGGACGGTTCTACGGAACATTGGCACACGGGGCCTTCGGCCAACGGAGGGAACGGGAACGGATCAACAAAACCGTTGACTCCGTTGGCCGCAGGCCCCGTGTGAGAATGCTGTTCCGACCTGCCAGGAACCTGTTGAGACCAGGAGTCTTTCCCCGGACTCGGGGTTCGTTCTCCGCAGATTTCCCACGCGAAGACGCGGAGTACCCCGATCCCGCGCGGGAACGGGGTACTCCGCGCCTCTGCGGCTCTGCGTGAGATGCAGTTGGGTTTTCCGTGCAGAAACACAGCGGCCCGCCGGAGACTCCGGCGGGCCGCGGGTGCATCGGGCGGAAAGACCCGGCGCCTACTTGGTGCGGATGACGATCATGGAGTACGGGCTCGTGGGCGCCACGCCGCCCGACAGCGCCGTCACGCTGGCGAACCCGCCCATGGGCACGCCGAACCGGGCGTAGGCCGAGCCGCCGCCCCGCGAGTACGCCAGGGTAAGGCCCGTGCCGTTGCTCAGCGTCCGCGTGCCCAGGGGGAACCCGCCCAGCCCGCCGAACACCGAGCGGAAGCTCCAGCTCGTGACCTGCTGCGCCGCCCCGATGCCCGTCACCGCGTCGTCGGCGTACATGGCCGACGTAAAGTCACGCAGCCACACCTGCGGATCCACGCCCATGGCCGCCTGCAGGTTGGCCTGACCCGTGGTCTGCGTGTTCACCAGGTTGTACCACAGGGTCGCGTCCGTGGCGTTCAGGCGGTCGGCGGAGTAGCGCAGGAAGGCCCAGATGGCGCCGCGCACCGCCAGCGCGTCGTTGTTCTTGAACGCGCCCGCCGTGTCCGGCCGCTGCAGCCAGGACCGCAGCCGCCCGAAGTTGGAGTTGGCGTACGTGTTGAACGCCGCCACGCGCCGCGACGCCGAGGGTCCCGTGGTCAGGCTGGCCAGGAGGATGTTGCCCCGCGGCGCCAGCCCGACCGACGTGCGGTAGAACATCAGCTCTTCGGCGATGTGGCTGAGGCCCTCGTTGAGCCACACCTCTTCCAGGTCCTCGCTCCACGTGCCGTTGAGGTAGATGCGCCGCGAAGCGTTGATGAGGTGCTGGAACTCGTGCGCCAGCGTGCCCACCGTGTTGCCGCGCACGTACGAGACCGTCCGCACGTTGCTGTTCACCGCGCCCGTGGGGTCCGGCACCAGCATGTAGAAGATCTCGCCCTCATTGCTGCGCGGGCACGAGTTGGCCGCGGAGCTGAACAGGTCGCGGGCCGTCACGTAGCCCAGCGTCACCACGCTGCTGGCCGGCGGCGACAGCTCGTTCACGGCGCGGGTGTAGAACGCCACCACGCGGCCGTTGGTGTCCAGGTCCGTGGGCGCGCCGAAGTTGTCCGTGTTCACGCCGTACACCAGCGTGTCGAACTCCATGCGGATGCTGTCCCACTGCGCCGTGTTGAAGCCGCCGGCGGGGTTGGACGTGTCGGCCACGAGGATGATGTTGGTGCCGATGGACACCACCCGGCCCACGCGGTTGTCGACCGTGCCGGAGCAGCCCTGCGCCGTGTTCAGGTTCCACAGGTCGCCCACCGTGGGCAGGTTGGGCGTGATGACCCGGCTGGGCCCGCCCGCCGTGCCGCGCGTGCGGGGACGGGTGATGCGCGCCCCGGATTTGCGGCCCACCTCCATGGCCAGATCACGGTCGCGCGCCAGCATCTGCGTGTGGAAGGCGTCGTTGGCCTCCAGCCCGGCCAGGCTGGCGTCCAGGCGCGGGCCGTTGCCGGCCGGCAGCAGGTTGGGCGAGGGCGGGCCCGAGACGGCCGTGATGCCCGAGCCCGTAAGCGTCAGCGACAGCGCCGCGCTGTTGGACAGGTTCACGGGCATGTACGTGTACTCGGCCTGGCCCGCCGCGCCGCCCGTAAAGCAGAGGCTGGAGGCGGCCGGCATGGTCGCCGTGTACACCTCGCCCACGTCCAGGTTGGGGCAGACGGCGATGGTGGTGCTGCCCGTGCGCGAGCCCGCCGTGGCCGTGATGGTGGCCAGGCCCGGCGCCACGCCCGTCACCAGCCCGGAGGCGCTGACGGTGGCGATCGCCGCGTCGCTCGTGCCCCAGGTGATGGTCTGGCCCGGCACGGTATCGCCGTAGGCCGTGCGCACCACGGCGGTGAGCGCCGTGGTGGAGTCCTGCGCCAGCGTGTCGGCCGCGGGCGTGAGCTCCACGTACCCCTGGGGATGCTCCACCGCCGCCATCACGTACACCACGAACTTGAAGCTCGTGACGGCCGCGGGCAGGGTGAAGTTCCACGTGACCGGAGCCGAGGTCTCGTTGGGCTGGATGATCTGGTTGTACGGGTAGTACGCCTGGTTGGCCCGCATGAGCAGCGCGCGGCCCTCACCCACCAGCCCCACGGGGGCACCCATGTCGCCGCCGGCCGGGAACGGTTCCTGGTCGAACAGCACCATCACGCCCTGGGGATCCAGCGTGGTGCCGTCGGTGGTGCCCAGCGCCTGCCGCATCAAGTTCTGGACAGTAACGTCGATACTGAAGGTGCCGGCGACGAGGTCCTGGGCATGGTTGCTGGCCTGCAGGAACACATAGGCTCCCTGGCCACCCACGATCAGGCCGTTGGCGCCGCCCGTGGAGGGCGTGGCGCCCTGGCACGCCATGGCGCCCTGGGCAACCGTGACGGTGCAGTCGAGCTTGGCCAGCTGCACGGCCGGCTCGGGAGTAGGCACGGAGGCCGTGGGTCCGTCGCTGTCGCAGGCCGCCGTGGCGGTCAGCAGCAGCACGAGCCCCGCGAGGGGCAGGCGGTTTCGGAGGTTCATGGGGATCAACAGGCCTGAGGGAAGGACGCGAGCACGGAAGGGCCCGTCACCGGGAAATGCGCGCGTGCCCTAAAATGCAGCGAACATTGCACAAAGGCAAGGGGCAGACCTTCGACAAAGGCCTGCCCCGCATCCCCCTATGCGCCATCTTTAGACAGAACGCGCCGAGCGTGCCGTTTCGTGCTGCTTGCCGAGGATTCATCCGGACGGCGAACCGCGTGACGGGGAAACACACACCCGACCCTTACGCGCCCTGGCTGGTGGAAGATCTTCGAGGATGGGGAACCGATGAGGCGGACACGACGGCGGAGCACCGCGCCCCGGGGAGAGCGAAGTGCTCCGCCGTCGTGTTCCGATGGGCGGGGCTACGGGAGAGGACCTACTTTCCCAGGTAGCAGACGCAGCTGCCGTCCGCCGTGCAGAACCCGCCGACGCTGCCGGGAATGGTCTGGCAGACGCGGTTGCACACCTGCGCGTTGCACACCTTCTCCGCCGCGGCCGGCGCGGGCGACGCCATGGCCTGCGCGCCCCCGAACGCCAGCGCCGCCGTCAGCCCCGCGCCGAACGCCCGCCGGCGCACCGCTCCCATCTCGCGCATCTCTCCACCTCCGCTGAAGTGATTGCGTGACAGCAACTTGAGCCGGGATGGGCATGCAAGGGGCGTTCCCCTTCGACCGTCCGGAAAGGTTCCTACCCCGCGAATCCGCATCCGGCCTGCACGGGTCGCGGTATGCGCCTGACGGACGGGGACGGCGGGACCGCGCATCTTGCCTACGCGAAAAGACGGGCGTCAGCAGCGGCACACTCCGGAGGGGCGCATGAACGTGAAGCTCGTGGTCGCGGTCCTGGTTTTCGCGGTCCTGTTCCTGGTGATGCCCACGCTCATGGCGGGGTAGCGGACGGAACGCAAAGAGGCCGGGCCCAGCGTGAACGCTGAGCCCGGCCTCTTGTCCTGCGAAGTGGAGCTGGCGGGAGTCGAACCCGCGTCCGCCTACAGATTCCCCGCGACCTCTACGTGCGTATTTCCCTGTTCTTTTCTCCTCGCTCGCTCATCGGCCAGGGAAAGGCCCATCGCGAACCAGCCGTGAAGATCTCGCCCGCGCCGTCACGGCGCCAAACGCGGGCCAGCCTGAATTAGCGTCGCCTGTCGACCCGCCTCAGGCAGGGCTGATCGAAAG
>NZ_DASURI010000273.1:0-6499 GCF_036280135.1 Longimicrobium sp. | reverse complement strand
GGAACCGGCCAGAAAGCCCAGCGCCAGCAGGTTCTGCTGTCCCTGGCCCGGCGTCGCAAGGCTGATGGAGCCCGCCAGGTAGGCGGGCGCCTGCCCGGAGGACGGAACGACGCCGTACATGCCGAGCGTCGCGACGTTCAGGGCGTCGTTGCTGCCGTAGAAGTTCCACCCCGCGCCGCCGTTGCTGCCCAGCCCCGCCAGCACCAGCGGCTCCAGGCCGTTGAGCGAGAGCAGCGCCGCCAGCGCGGACGGGGTGCCGTAGCTCGTGTTCAGCTGCACGGCGAGCGATCCGCTGTAGACGGTTAGGGCGCTGGCGTTCACCAGCGCGATCGTGTAGGTGACCTGTGACATGATCCGGCTCCGTGGATGGAGAAAGGGAAGGGAAAAGAGGCGGGCCGGGAGAGTGTAGGCGGACCGGCGCGGCGGGCACAAGGCTCCTGGCGAAGCGCGTCCCGATCCGCCCATTCCTCGTGGGTGCGGACGGGAGCGGAGAGGATGCGGAACGGCGGACGAGGGGAGAAACGAGACGCGGCGGGCCCCCGAGGGACCCGCCGCATTTTCGTCCGTCGTCCGCCGGTGCCGGTCAGACCGGGCGGCGGCCCGTGATGATGCGCCAGGCGATGACGATGAGCGCCAGGATCACCAGGACCAGCGCGATGCTCTTGAGCGCGCCGATCACACCGGTAAAGCCCAGCACGCCCAGCAGCAACAGCACGATGGCGATGATCAGAATGAGGTCCACGGTCGTTCTCCAGTTTCAAAAAGGTGAGCCCTGCGGTACTTCACCCTTCCCATGCCACCCCATGTAGCACCCTCCGTGCCACACGCCCAACGTGTTCCGGGGCGCACACTTCGCGGGGGGCGGGATTGCCGCGCCGCCGCGGGGGCTGGTATGTTTGCCGGCTATGTCCATGACGAGAATGGCCCAGGTGCCGCCCGGTTCGCAGGACCTGCTGGCGGCCGACGTGCAGCGCCGCCGCCACGTGCAGGGCGCGTGGTTCGCGCTGGCGGAGGCGCGCGGCTACCAGGAGGTGATCCCGCCCACCTTCGAGTACGAGGAGGTGTTCACGCGGGCCGGCACCAAGCTGGCCAGCGAGCTCATCCGCTTCGTGGACCGCGACGGGCGGCTGGTGGCGCTGCGGGCGGACTTCACCAGCGCCATCGCCCGCATGGCGTCCACCCGCCTGCGCGACGCCGAGACGCCCCTGCGCCTGTCCTACGCCGGCAAGGTGTACCGCCAGCGGCCCGAGGGGGGCGGCCACGCGCGCGAGACCTTCCAGGCCGGCGCGGAGCTGCTGGGCAGCGCGGGCCCCGAGGCGGACGTGGAGGTGCTGCGGCTGGCCATCGAGATGCTGCGGGCCCTGCGCATCCGCGAGTTCCAGATCAACCTGGGCGACATCCGCTTCGTCCGTCCCCTGCTGGCGGGGCTGGAGCCGGAGGAGGCGGACGGGCTGCGCACGGCCATCGACCGCCGCGACCGCGCCGCCCTGGCCCAGGCCGCCCGCAGCTACGGCGCGCCGGCCGCCGTGGCCCGCGCCCTCGTGGAGCTGCCCGAGCTCATCGGCCGCGGCGAGGTGCTCATACGCGCGCGGTCGCTGGCGTCGGGGCCGGACGCGGAGGCCGCCATCGAGCGCCTGCGCGCCATCGACGGCATGCTGACGGACGACGAGCGGGCGCACGTGGTGTACGACCTGGGCGAGATTCGCGGGCTGGGCTACTACACGGGAATGCAGTTCGAGGTGTTCGTGGCCGGCGCCGGGCGCGCCGTGGCGTACGGCGGGCGCTACGACGACCTGCTGGCCCTGTACGGGATGGACCGCCCCGCCGTGGGGTTCGCCCTGGAGACGGACGCCCTGGCCGACCTGCTGGAGGTGGAGTCGTGAGCCGCCCCCTGCGCATTGCCCTGCCCAAGGGCCGGATGATGGACGAGGCGCTCACGCTCTTTGCCCGGGTGGGCGCGGAGGTGGAGCCGGAGGTGCTGGCCTCGCGCCGGCTGATTTTGCCCAGCGCGGACGGCCGCTTCGAGTTCCTCCCCGTCAAGAGCGGCGACGTGCCCGTCTACGTGGAGAGCGGCGTGGCCGACGCGGGGATCGTGGGCAGCGACGTGCTGGACGAGGGCGATCCCGACGTGCTGCGCCCGCTGGACCTGGGCTTTGGCGGGTGCATGCTGGCCGTGGCGGCGCCGAGCGGCGCGCCGTACCCGTACCTGCCCGGCGGGGGGATGCCGCGCGTGGCCACCAAGTACGTGGAGAGCGCCCGCCGCCACTTTGCCGGCCGGGGGATGCAGGTGGAGCTCATCCGCATCTCCGGCTCGGTGGAGCTGGCGCCCCTGCTGGGCCTGGCGCACTGGATCGTGGACCTGGTGCAGACGGGGCGCACGCTGGCGGAGAACGGCCTGGTCGTCGTGGAGGAGGTCAGCCGTTCCACGGCGCGGCTCATCGTGAACCGCGCCAGCCACAAGCTGCGCCTGGAAGAGCACCAGCGGCTCATCGCCGACCTGGAAAAGACGAGTGCGTGAGTGCGGTAGTGCGTGAGTGCGGAAGTGGACCTTCGCCCGCGCACGATCCCACTCCCCGCACTGACGCACTGACGCACTGACGCACTTACGCACTTCTGTGCCTTTGATTCGGACCCTGCGCGTGTCGCCGCCCTTCCGCGAGCTGCGGGAGATGGCGGCGGCCGCGTCCACGGACGACCCCGCGCTGCGCGACGCCGTCGCCGGCATCCTGCGCCAGGTGGCCCGCGCCGGCGACGCGGCGCTGCTGGAGTTCACGGCGCGCTTCGACCACTTCTCCGTGCCCACGGCGGCGGACCTGCGCATCGGCGCGGACGCGCTCGCGGCCGCGGCGCAGGCGGTGGACCCTGCGCTGCTGGAGTCGCTGCGCCGAGCGGCGGACAACATCCGCCGCTTTCACGAGCGCCAGCGCGAGCACGGCTTCGTGGACATCGACCCGGACGGCACGTTGCTGGGCCAGCGCGTGGCGCCCCTGCGCCGCGTGGGCGTGTACGTGCCCGGCGGCCGCGCGGCCTATCCCTCGTCCGTGCTGATGAACGTGATCCCCGCGTCCGTGGCGGGCGTGGACGAGATCGCCATGGTCACGCCCACGCCCGGCGGCGAGATCCTGCCCGTGGTGCTGGCCGCCGCGCACGTGGCGGGCGTCACGGAGGTGCTGCGGATCGGCGGGGCGCAGGCCGTGGCGGCGCTGGCGTACGGCACGGAGACCATCGGCCGCGTGGACAAGATCGTGGGCCCCGGCAACAAGTGGGTGGCCGAGGCCAAGCGCCAGGTGTTCGGCGCGGTGGACATCGACATGGTGGCCGGCCCCTCCGAGATCCTGGTGATCGCGGACGAGGCGGCCGATCCCGTGCACGCCGCGGCGGACCTGATCGGCCAGGCGGAGCACGACCCCGACGCCATCGCCTGGCTGGTGACGACGTCCGCCGAGCTGGCCGCGCGCGTGCCGGGGGAGATCGACCGGCTGCTGGAGCGCAACCCGCGGCGCGACGTGGCCCGCGCGGCGCTGGAGGCCAACGGCGCCATCGTCGTCGTGGACACGCTGGAGGACGCGGCGGCCGTGGCGGACCTGCGCGCGCCGGAGCACCTGGAGCTGCTGGTGGAGCAGCCGCTGGCCCTGGCGGGGCGCATCCGCAACGCGGGGGCGATCTTTTTGGGCAGCAGCAGCCCCGAGCCCATGGGCGACTACTTCGCGGGGCCCAACCACGTGCTGCCCACGGGCGGCACGGCGCGCTTCGCCAGCCCGCTGGGCGTGTACGACTTCGTCAAGCGCACCAGCTTGATCGGCCTGTCGCCCGCGCGGCTGGCCCGCGACGCGGACGACGTCATCCGCCTGGCCGAGAGCGAGGGCCTGCACGGCCACGCCGAGGCAGTGCGGGTGAGACTTCAAGTGCCGAGTGCCTAGTGCCAAGTGCCACGTGACGGATTCCGTTACTTGGCACTTGGTACTTGGCACTTGTAACTATTTCCTGCACACGAACCTGATCGCTCAGTGAAAGTCCTCTATTCCGTCATCGCCGAAGACGCGCAGCTGCGCCACGACGGGCGCATGGACGTGCACGGCATCTACCACGAGCTGTACGCCCGCGGCTTTCCCGCGCGGCAGGACAAGCTCACGCTCGTCACCACCATCGAGTGGGACGCGTCGGAGCGCGGCGACATCGACTTCAGCGTGAACCTGCTGGATCCCGGCCGCAGCCCCGTGCTCACCATCAACGCGCAGACCCAGGTGGAGGACCAGTACGCGGTCCACCGCCCGGCCCGCACGCAGATGGCCATCCCCATCGACGGCATCGTCTTTCCCGTCGCGGGCACGTACGAGTTCCAGCTCACCGTGGGCGAGACCGTGCAGGCCCTCACGCCCATCTACCTGGTCGAGGACGAGGACGCGCACTGATGGCAAGTGCGTGAGTGCGGAAGTTGGCTCACGCGAACGGCCGCGGCGCATCAAGCGCCGCGGCCGTTTCAGTGATGACCTTCGAGGCGTCACGAAACCCTGCGAAACACATCCTCGTCCGTGTGCCATCCGACCGCTTCGGCATACGGCATCAAGCGCGCACGACACGCATCGAAGTTGGTCTGCCGAATGCTTCGGCGCAGTGCATCCTGTACGATTACTTCGCGGGATGTCCCGGTCAAGGCGCATACGCGGTCGAGCGCGTCCGCCAACTTGTCGTCCAGACGCACTTTCAGTATCGCTGCCATTTCATCCTCCTCTCCGTTGAAGCCCCAGCCACGCGAGGCCGACCAGCCCGACGACGGCCGTGGACGCGCGGAAGATGACCTGCGCGCGGTTGGGATCGGGACTGGTGATGAACATCAGCCCGGGAAAGACCACCAGGAAGGCAAAGATCACCTGCAGGCGCTCGCGGCGGGTCGGCTTGCGGCTCATGCGTGTACGACGTGTGGTGCCTTGATGCGGTCGCTCGGCATCGGATGGGGTTGGCGCGCGTCCGCAGTCCGATTATCGTTCGGATATGCAAACGATCACCGTATCCGACCTGCTCCACCTGAGCATCGCCGAGCGCATCCAGCTCGTGGAAGACCTCTGGGACAGCGTCGCCGCCGAAGCCGCCGCGCGCCCGGAGCGGGTTCCCGTGAACGAGGCGCAGCGCCGCGAGCTGCTGCGCCGCTCCGAAGCGCACCGCCGCAATCCCGCGGAAGCCGTGTCGCTCGATGCGGCGCTCGACGAGATCGAGCGATCGCTGGGTTGATGGACCGCGATCGGCTCCTCATCCGCCCCGAAGCACGCGCGGAAGTCGCGGAGGCGGCGGGGTGGTACGAGGCGCGCGAGCCGGGGCTCGGTCGCGACTTCCTGCGCGCGTTTCGCGCCGCGACCGACCGGTTGCGGCGCGATCCGTTTCATTACCAAATCGTCTTCGCCGACATGCGCCGCGTGCTGCTGCGGCGCTTTCCGTACGGCGTCTTCTACGAGATCCACGGCGCCGACGTCGTCGTGCTCGGGTGCATGCACACCGCTCGCGATCCAGAGCTCTGGCAGGGCCGGGCGCCCGGAGGCTAGGCAGGCTTTGCGACGGAGCGGGTAAACCCGCCGCTGGGACTGCCATAAGCCCTGTCTCGCGCCGACGCGCTCTGCGAACAGGGCTTCAACCACCAACACGGACCGCCCCCCGGCGGGAGCCGCTTCCGCGCCGGGGCCGAAATCGCGCGTTGCGGACTCCGCATCGGTGCACGTCGCCGCCCTTGCTGGGGCAGTCCGCGCAGGCGGTCTTCGTGCCTTTCCAGCGGCGATTTCAATCGCTCCGGCTCGGACTTCGCCGCTTTCTTCTGGATCTCACCCGTTTGGCATCACGATCCGCCTGATCCGCCTGATCCGCCTGATCCGCCGATCCGCCGATCCGCCGATCCGCCGATCCGCCGATCCGCCGATCCGCCGATCCGCCGATCCGCCGATCCGCCGATCCGCCGATCCGCCGCGCGCTACACCGCGCCGAGCGCGTCGTTCAGCAGGCGGATGAAGAGGCCGCCTTCGCGCACACGGTCCATGGGGTGCAGCCAGCCGGCGTGCGACGAGTGCGCGAACAGCCCCGTGATGGTCACGGACGGCTTGGCGACGGGCGGAAGCAGCGTCTGCAGGCGCAGCGTCTCCGTGAACGGGATCAGCCGGTCCGCGCGGCCGTGGGAGAGCACCACGCGGCCGCGCACGTCCCCCAGGCGGGCGCGCGGGTCCAGGCCGGGATCCTTTTCCAGCGCCGCCGCGCTGAACGCGTCGCCGATGGCGGCCGCCAGCGCCAGGTCCGCCGGCGGCGCGCCGGACGGCGGCGCGATCACGTCCCAGATCTCGCGCTCGGCCGCGGACAGCCCCGCCCGGATGCGGACCTTGGTGGGATCGTACACCGGCTCCCACGCGTACGCCCCCACGCGCCCGGCCTCCACGGCCAACTCCAGCGCGCCGTGTGCCACCGCCTCCATCCCCTCGTATCCCTCGATCAGCGTGAGGTAGTTGCCCACGATGATCCACCG
>NZ_DASURI010000272.1:0-4553 GCF_036280135.1 Longimicrobium sp. | reverse complement strand
CGCCACCTGGCCGCCCGCGGCGCCGGCCCCGAGACCGTCGTGGCCCTCCTGGCGGAGCGGGGCCCGCGCACCGTGACGGCCCTGCTGGCCGTGCTCCAGGCGGGCGCCGCGTTCCTCCCCCTGGACCCGGCGTACCCGCCGGACCGGCTGCGCCACATGCTGGCGGACAGCGGGGCCCGGCTCCTCGTGGCGGACGGCCCCCTGCCGCCGGGCCTGGACGGGGACGCCCTGCCCCCCGTCGTGGACCTGCGCGCGGAGGCGGAGGCCATCGCCGCGCGGCCGGCGTCTCCGCCGGGGGGGGAGGTGGACGCGGACCACCCGGCGTACGTCATCTACACCTCCGGCAGCACGGGCCGCCCCAAGGGGGTGGTGGTGACGCACCGGGGGATCCCTGCCCTGGCGGAGTGGGTGCACGGCCGCCTGGGGCTGCGCGCGGACGACCGCGTGCTGCAGTTCGCCTCGCTCTCGTTCGACGCGGCCGTGCACGAGATCCTGCCGGCCCTGCTGGCCGGCGCCACGCTGGTGCTGGCGGACCGCGCCGCGCTGGCCCCCGGCGACGCCCTGCGCGAGACCCTGCGCGGCGGCCGGGTGACCTTTGCCACCCTGCCGCCCTCCGTGCTGGCCGTGATGGACCCGGCGGAGCTCCCCGCGCTGCGCGTGGTGGTGAGCGCCGGCGAGGCGCTGCCCCCGGCCGAGGCCGCGCGCTGGGCGGGCGCCGTGGCCCTGCACAACGGCTACGGGCCCACGGAGACCACGGTGGCCGCCACCTCGGCCCGGGTGGAGCCCGGCGCGGCCCCCTCCATCGGCCGGCCCCTCGCGCACGCGCGGGCGTACGTGCTGGATGGGGCGGGGAACCCCCTGCCCCCCGGCATTCCCGGCGAGCTGCACGTGGGGGGCGCCGGCGTGGCCCGCGGCTACCGGGGGCGCCCGGGGCTCACGGCGGAGCGCTTTGTCCCCGACCCGTTCGGCGGCGAGGCGGGCGCGCGGCTGTACCGCACGGGCGACCGCGTGCGGTGGCGGGCGGACGGCACGCTGGACTACCTGGGCCGGCTGGACGGGCAGGTCAAGGTGCGGGGCTTTCGCATCGAGCCGGGCGAGGTGGACGCGGCCCTGCGCCGGCACCCGGCCGTGCGCGACTGCGCCGTGGTGGTGCGCGAGGACATCCCCGGCGACCGGCGGCTGGCCGCGTACGTGGTGGGCGACGCCGGGCCGGACGTCCTGCGGGCGCACCTGCGCGGCATCCTCCCCGAGCACATGGTCCCCGCCGCCCTCGTGCGCCTGGACCGGCTTCCCCTCACCCCCAACGGCAAGCTGGACCGCGGGGCGCTCCCCCCGCCGGCCCTGGCGGCGGGCGGCCACCGGCTGGAGCCCCGGACGGAGCTGGAGGCGCGCGTGGCCGGCATCTGGGGGGAGCTGCTGGGGGTGGAGACGGTGGGGGTGGAGGACAGCTTCTTCGACCTGGGCGGGCACTCGCTGCTGCTGGCGCGGCTGGAGTCGCGCCTGGCGCGGGAGCTGGGCAGCCCCCTGCGGGTGGTGGACCTGTTCCAGTACCCCACCGTCCGCGCCATGACGGAGCGGCTGGAGGGCGCCACGCGCCCGGCGGCCCAGGCCGGCGAGGCGCGGGGGGCGGAGCGCCGGGCGGGGCTGGAGCGCCTGGGGGCGCGCAGGCGGCGGGACGCGTAGGGACGGGACTCATCCACCTCACTCACACGGACGGAATGGCAGACGCAGCGAGCGAACCCACCCCGGGCACCGGCGCCGAGATCGCCGTCGTGGGCATGGCGGCGCGCTTTCCCGGGGCGGACGGGGTGGCGGCGTTCTGGCGCAACCTGCGGGGCGGGGTGGAGTCCATCGCCCGCTTTGGCCGGGGGGAGATGCTGGACGCCGGCGCCGACCCCGCGCGGGTGGACGACCCGGCCTGGGTCCCCGCCGGGGGGGCGCTGGCGGACGCCGACGGGCTGGACGCCGGGCTCCTTGGCCTGACCCCCCGCGACGCGCAGATCCTCAACCCGCAGCACCGCGTGCTGCTGGAGTGCGCCTGGGCGGCCCTGGAGCACGCCGGGTACGACCCCGCCCGCGCCGGCCGCCCCGTGGGCGTGTTCGCCGGGTCCGGCACCAACGCCTACCTGGAGCACGTGCTGGCCCGGCCGGACCTCGTGCGCGACCTGGGCCCCATCCGCGTGCGGGTGGCCAACGACAAGGACCACCTGGCGGCCGGCATCAGCTACCGGCTCGACCTGCGGGGGCCCAGCCTGGCCGTGCAGACGGCGTGCAGCACGTCGCTGGTGGCCGTGCACCTGGCCTGCCAGAGCCTGCTGGCGGGCGACTGCGACCTGGCCCTGGCCGGCGGCGTGTCCATCGGCGTGGCGCAGCGGCGGGGCTACCTGTACACGCCCGACGGCATCCTCTCCCCCGACGGGCGCTGCCGGGCCTTCGACGCCCAGGCGCGGGGCACCGTGGCCGGCAGCGGCGCGGGGCTGGTGGTGCTCAAGCGCCTGGACGACGCGCTGGCCGACGGCGACACGGTGCACGCCGTCATCCGCGGGTCGGCCATCAACAACGACGGGGCCGAGAAGGTGGGCTACACGGCGCCGGGGCTGGCGGGGCAGGCGCGGGTCATCTCCGAGGCGTGGTCCGTGGCGGGGGTGGACCCGTCCACGGCGCAGTACGTGGAGACGCACGGCACGGGCACCCCCCTGGGCGACGCCGTGGAGCTCCAGGCCCTGGCCCAGGTGCTGGCGCGCTCCGGCGGCGGGCACCCCTGCGCCATCGGCTCCGTCAAGCCCAACGTGGGGCACCTGGACGCGGCGGCGGGGATCGCGGGCCTCATCAAGGCCGTCCTGGCCCTGGCGCACGGCGAGCTCCCGCCCTCGCTGCACTGCGCCGTCCCCCATCCCGAGATCGCCGCGTCCGGCGGCCGCGTGGCCGTCAACACGGAGTTGCGTCCCTGGGTCCGCAACGGCACCCCGCGGCGCGCGGGCGTCAGCTCGTTCGGCATCGGGGGGACCAACGCGCACGTGGTGCTGGAAGAAGCGCCGCCGCCGGCGCCGTCCGGCCCCTCGCGCGCGGCGCAGCTGCTGGTGGTCTCGGCCCGCACGCCCACGGCGCTGGCCACGCTGGCCGGGCGCCTGGCCCACGCGCTGGAGCACGAGGGGCCGCCCCTGGCCGACGCCGCGTTCACCCTGCGGACGGGGCGGCGGGAGCTGGAGCACCGCCTGTCCGTCGTCTGTGGCGACGCGGCGGAGGGCGCGGCCCGCCTGCGCGCGGCGGCCGCACGGGGCACGCGCCCCGTGCCGCGGACGGACCGGCCCGTCGCCTTTCTTCTCCCCGGCCTGGGGATGCACCACGTGGACATGGCGCGCGGGCTGTACGAGGCCGAGCCGGCGTTCCGCGCGGCCGTGGACGAGTGCTGCGACATCCTCCAGCCCCTGCTGGGCACGGACCTGCGCACCGTGCTGTACCCGCCGCGCGGCGCGCGTCCGCCCGGGGACGGGGAAACGGGGGACGGGTGGGACCTGCGGGGAATGCTGGGCCGCGACGGCGCCGCCCCCTCGCCCCTGGACGACACGCGGCTGGCCCAGCCGGCCGTCTTCGTGGTGGACTACGCGCTGGCGCGGCTGTGGACGGGCTGGGGCGTGCGCCCCCGCGCGCTGCTGGGCCACTCGCTGGGCGAGTACGTGGCGGCGTGCCTGGCGGGCGTGCTGCCCCTGGACGACGCGCTGCGGCTGGTGGCCCTGCGCGCGCGCCTGATCGGGGCGCTCCCCGCGGGCGCCATGCTCGCCGTGCCCCTGGGCGAGGCGGCGCTGCGCGAGGTCCTTCCGCCGGCGCTGGACCTGGCGGCCGTGAACACGCCGGAAAGCTGCGTGGTCTCGGGCCCGCCGGCGGACGTGGAGGCGTTCCAGGGGCTGCTCCAGGCGCGGGGCACCGTCAGCCGCCGGCTGGCCGCGGGGCACGCCTTTCACTCGCGGGCCCTGGCGCCCGTGGCCGCCGAGGTGGAGCGGCTGGCGGCCGGGATGGGGCTGCGCGCGCCGCAGATCCCGTTCGTCTCCAACGTGACGGGCACCTGGATCACGGACGACGAGGCCCGCTCGCCCGCGTACTGGGCCCGCCACCTGTGCGCCCCCGTGCGCTTTGCCGACGGCGTGGCCACGCTGCGGCGCGAGCCCGGCTGGGTGCTGCTGGAGACGGGCCCAGGGCAGACGCTGGGCGCCTGGGCGCTGCAGCACCCCGCCGGCGGCGTGCCCGACGACCGCGCCGTGCTCAGCTCGCTGCGCCACCCGCACAACCGCGTGGACGACCAGGCGTTCCTGCTGGAAAGCCTGGGCGGCGCGTGGGCCGCGGGGGTGAGCGTGGACTGGGACGCGTTCGGCGAGGGCGAGCGGCGCCGCCGCATTCCCCTGCCGGGCTACCCCTTTGAGCGCGCGCGCTACTGGGTGGACGCGCCGCGCCCCGCCGCCGCGCCCGCGGACGGCCCCCCGGCCCCGGCGTCCGGGACCATCGAATCGAAAGGACTGCACGTGGACGCGACGGAAACCGTCCCGGCGGCGGCGCCC
>NZ_DASURI010000271.1:0-3114 GCF_036280135.1 Longimicrobium sp. | reverse complement strand
GGCCCGGCGTACACGAACCGCGTGCTTACGGGGGGAAGCGCCTTGCCGTACGTGAAGTTGGGCGGAAGGAGGAACGCGGCGTTGGTGCAGCCGTTGTCTACGCCCGAGAAGTACGGGAAGATCGCGTACTGCCCGGTGGAGGTGGGCGTTGTGCTCGTGCTGGGCATGGAGGCTCCGCGCAAGCCCGCGCCGGACCGCCGCGGGACCGCACCCGGGGTGAAAGGGAGAAAAAGGAGGGACGGCGCGGGGGGCCGGCCCTGCCGGCCCCCCGCGCGTGGCTGTCCGCGGTGCCCGGCTCAGGCGTCCACGGTCGGCGCGTTCTGCAGCGCGGCGATGTCCACCGACACCGGCTGGCCCTGGATGACCTGGGCACTCTGCGGGTTGATGTTGGTGCCGTCGCCGTTGATCACCAGCACGACCTGGTTGAAGAAGAGGTACAGCTGCAGGTCCTGCGTGATGGGCGCCGAGCTGAGGGGGATGTCGACGTTGTACTGCTGCGACGAGCCGTCGGGGAACGACACGATCAGCACGTTCTGCCCGCCGAAGGTGGCCGTGCCCGGGTTGCCGCTGGCCGGGTTGCGCGCGGCCGAGATGTTGGTGGGCGTGTAGCCGTTGCTGCTCGTCACGCCGGGCAGGCTCACCGTGAGGATGTGGTTGTTCAGGAGCAGCGCCATGCTGTTGGCGGTGGTGTTGAACAGGTACACGTTTCCGGTCGCCATGGGGCCTCGCTGGTGTGGGATGAACGGGATGGCTGCTGCGTCTCGGGGAGAGGCGGCGGGCTGTGCTGTTACCGTGGGCGGGATCAGCGCAACGCGTCCCATGGTAGGGGCGGCCTCCATTGAATGTCAAGCGTCGGGAACGGATGGGAATTCAACGTGGGGAAAGTGATCACCCGCCCTGCTCCATCCCCGAAGAAGTGTATATCAGTCGTGAATTTACACCCGATCTAGAGCCAGGACGAGCAGCGCCTTGACTACTACGCATTCTGGCCGATTGGGATTGTTTGGGAACATCCGGCGCAAGGTGCCCGGACTGAACGGGAATGCGCCTGGCGAGCGCATCGGAGGGGAGGGACGAACGGCCCGGGGCTCCAGGGTGAGGAGGAGCTGGAGGGAATCTGCCCCCGCGCAAGACCGGACTCCGGTAAACCCTGGACCGCCACGCGGGATGGCACTGCGACAGGATTGCACACGGGGCCTTCGGCCAACGGAGTCAACAGTTTTAGCTTCCGATCAGTTACCGTTGACTCCGTTGGCCGAAGGCCCCGTGTGAGAATGCGGTTTCTTTCTCCGGATTGGCAGACGCGTTTCGAAGCGAGGACGATGAGCTGGCGATTGGAGCTGGGCGTGTGGCCGGACCACGCGGGGGTGATCCCGGCGTCCGAGCACCGGGCGCCTGGGCCTGAGGTGGACTTCAGCCCGCGGCGGTTGGCTCCGTCGCCGCGGCGGGGGCGTGGCGGTGCTGGCGGCGCACGGTGCCGGGGCCCGTGCCCCGCAGCCGCGCGAACGCCTTGCTGAACGCCACCGGGTTGGCGTAGCCCACCTGCTCCGCCACCCGCGCCACGCTCGCGCCCTCGCGCAGCAGCTGCTCGGCACGCGTCATCCGCCAGTTGGCCAGGTACTGCAGGGGCGGCTCGCCCACCAGCTCCGTGAACCGCGCGGCAAAGGCGGATCGCGACATCGAGACGGCCGCGGCCAGCCGCTCCAGCGTCCACGGCTCGGCGTACTGGCCGTGCATCAGCCGCAGCGCCGCGCCGATGGACGCGTCCGACACCGCGCGCATCCCGCACCGCGACGCGCCCTCCCCCGTGATCCAGTAGCGGATGGCGTGCACGAACAGCAGGTCCGCCAATCGCCCCAGGACGATGCTGTTGCCCGGCCCCGGCGCCTCGCTCTCGCCCAGGATGAGCGAGACCACGCCGGCCAGCTGCGGGCTCACCCCCGCCCCGCCGGCGGGCACGTGCACCACGGGCGGCAGCGTGTCCATCAGCACGTTGCGCCGCGCGCCGCCCGTGCTGAAGTGCCCCGCCACCAGCGACGTCACCTCGCCGTCGCCGCCCAGCCGGTGCACCTCCCCCGTGGGCACGCGGGGACATCCCTCGTGCACGAACTCCCACGCCGACGCCCGCGCGGGCCCCGGGCTGCGCAGCTCGTGCGGCAGGGCGCGCGGCAGCAGCACGGCATCGCCCGCCGCGAGCGTGACGGGCTCGCGATGGGGCAGGTGCGGGTCCGGCAGCTCCAGCCGCGCCGTCCCCCGGCTCACGACGTAGAAGCTCAGGTAGTCGCGCGTGGGCACGCGCAGCCGCCACGGCGCGCCCAGCTCCATCCGCCCGAAGACGACGGGGCTCAGGTGCACGGACTGCATCAACTCCCCCATCACGTCGACCGGCTCCGCGGCCGCGGTTGGACGATCAGGCAGATTTTCCGGTGTTTTGTGCATGGATCATCTATAGCGGCGCCGTCATCTTCCGTCAATCAACGAAAGGCCCCGCCGCGATGGCCGCGGGCCACATGAGACTGACGACGCGGGAGGACGGGATGCAGACGACGATCGCGCAGGACGCGCAGATGCTGGGCACGGGGCTGCTGGTGGCGCGGCTGGTGCTGGGGCCGGTGATGGCGGCGCACGGCGCGCAAAAGCTGTTCGGCTGGTTCGGCGGGCCGGGGGTGCGCGGAACGGCCGCGGGGATGGAGCACCTGGGATTTCGCCCGGGGCTGCCGTTCGCGGTGATGGCGGGCGCCACGGAGCTGGTGTCGGGCGTGCTGGTGGCGCTGGGGCTGCTGGGCCCCGTGGGCCCGGCGCTGATGGTGTCGGTGATGATCGTGGCGGCCGTGAGCGCGCACCTCAAGAACGGGCTCTTTGCCCAGAACGGCGGCTACGAGCTGGCGCTCCTCTACGGCGCCGTGGCGTTCGCCCTGGCGCTGACGGGCCCCGGCGCGTTCTCGGCGGACGCGGCGCTGGGGCTTACGTCGCTGTGGGCGCCGTCGTACGCGTGGATCGCGCTGGCGGTGGGCGTGGTGGGCGGCGCGGCCAACCTCCTGGCCCGCCGCCCCGCCCCCGCCACCGGCCCCGTCACGGCCAGTCGCACCACCGCCCGGTGGTGAAGGCCCGGAC
>NZ_DASURI010000270.1:0-7943 GCF_036280135.1 Longimicrobium sp. | reverse complement strand
GGCGGCCTTTTCTGGGGGCAGTCCGCGCAGGCGGACTTCGCGAATTTCCAGCGGCGAATTCATTCGCTCCGGCTGGGTGTCGGCCGCAATCGCGCCGTCACGAACCCTGCTCTGGTGCACCGTGACGGCGTGCGGCACGAGCCGTCGGCGAAGGCCGACATCACGTTTTCGGTGCCGCGAATTCATTCGCCGGGACTGGGGGCCGACCACCCGCGCCGACCTATGCATTATGTGAACGCCCATTCACAATGAGCGTCAAATCCCGCCTACCGCCGCTCGATCCCGAAGACGTACACCTGGTTGGTCGTGACCACCACGAGGTCGTCGCCGCGCATCTCCAGGTAGCTGTGCGCGCTGTCCAGCGGCTGGCGGTCCAGGATGCGTCCGGTGGCGCGGTCGATCAGGAACAGGCTGTCCGCCTCGGCCGTAAAGCCGTAGCCCGCCACGATGTATGGACCGTGCAGCAGGATCACGTTGTTGGACGTGAGCGGCGGCGTGCGCCAGTCCGTCGTGCCCGCGGCCGGGTCCACGCGCAGCAGCGACGAGCACGCGCCGCCCGCCTCGCGCGCGTACGACTGGCACGCCTCGTTGAAGTACAGCTTTCCATCCGCATAGCGAATGTCCTGCACCTCCAGGCGATCCGTCCGCGACAGGAACCGATTGAGGTTCGTGTCCCACGCGCGGCTTCCGTCCGGGCGATAGAGGATCGCGCGGTACGCCACGTTCCCGCCGTTGGGCGCGCCGCCCAGCGGGCCGCGGTAGAACGCCAGCCACCCGTCCGCCGTGCGGTCCGCGATGAACAGCTGCAGCCCCTCCAGCTCCGCCCGCACGTACGCCGGCCGGTCCGCCGGCACCTCCTGCCGAATGCGATACTCCAGCCCGTTCGGCTTGTTGGCGCCCGTCAGGCCCAGCGCCGCGTAGCCGCGCCCGTTCAGCGGCTCCGCGCGGCGGCGCACCAGCCGGGCATCCGGCGCCGGCGTCTCCGGACGCGTCGGCGTCGCGGCCGGCGTGCTGGTGACCGGCGGCTCCGGCGCATGCGTCGGCGCGGCGACGGGCGGATTGGTGGTGCAGGCGGCCAGCAGCGCCACGGCGGCAATCGCCAGGTGCACTTCTCCGTACAGCCTCAAACGCTTCTCCTGCTTCTGGTTCCGGTCCCATGTGCGCGAACGGTGACATCGTCGCGGATGTCACCGTTCGCTCGCATCAGAGGGTGAGGCATCGCCCGTGCCCCGGTGGTCGAACCCCATCACCACGCCGGCGTTCCCGTCCGCTGCCCCGGCCGTGGTCCCGCGGACAGCGAGATCCGCTCAGCAGGGCGCGCCGGAAGCGCACGGCCAGTCGCAGGTGGCGCCACACGTAGGCCCGGTCTCGTAGCAGGTATCGAATTCGAACGTTTGCTGCCGGCAGATCCGATTGCAGCTGTACGAGCCATCGTACGTGTACGCATTGCCATGGATCGTTCCGCGGAGCTCCGTGGCGGCTCCGGTATCGAACGAGCGCACTTCCAGGTCGTCGACACGCAGCTGGATCTTCTTCATGGATCTCTCCTCGCGCAGGTGAATACACGTCCTTTCCGGACGATAAGAATAACCAATCCGGCATCCATCGGCACCTTCGCGCTGAGGTGCAGGCGCCGGGGTCCCACATATCCGTCCCGCTCACCACGCCTCCGTCCCGCTCGTCACGCGGCGTTCACACACGGGTACTCGCCGCGATGAGATTGGCGGCGCGGATCGGGGCGTCCGTCCGCGGCGCGACATCCATCAACCTCGAGGGACGGAAACGCAGATGAACGCACAGGGCACGGCCCGCCCGCGGCGGCATGACCTGGACTGGCTGCGGGTGATCGCCATCGTGCTGCTGCTCTTCTTCCACTCCGCCATGCCGTTCGTGGCCGAGTGGGGCTGGCACCTCAAGAATCCGCAGACGAGCCCGCTGATGATGGAGCTCAGCTTTTTCCTGAGCCGCTGGCGGATGGCGCTGCTGTTCCTGATCAGCGGCGTGGGGACGGCGTACGCGCTGGGGTTTCGCCCCGCGCGCGGCTACCTGCGCGAACGGGCCAAGCGGCTGATGGTGCCGCTGGTCTTCGGCATCCTGGTGATCGTGCCGCCGCAGATCTACATGGAGCGGCTGGCCAACGGCGCGGGCTATCGCTCGTACCTGGAGTTCTGGCCCACGGTGCTGCGGATGGTGCCCTATCCCGAGGGCAGCTTCAGCTGGCATCACCTGTGGTTCATCGCGTACCTGTTCATCTACTCCGTGGCCGCGCTGCCGCTGTTCCTGTGGCTGCGCTCCCCCCGCGGGCAGCGGGCGCGCGCGGCCCTGCACCGCCGGCTGGCCGGGCCCGCGCTGTACGCGCTTGGCCTGCCGCTGGGCCTCGTCCTGGCGACGCTGTACGTGCGCTGGAGCGGCCCGCAGGACATCATCAACGACTGGGGGCACCTGGTCTACTACTTCGGGTTCTTCGTCTTTGGCTACCTGCTGGCGGAGGCGGACGATGCGTGGCGGTGGATGGAGGACCGCCGGCGCGTGTCGCTGGCCCTGGCGACGGCGTCCATCGTGGCCATCAACTACCTGCGGTGGAACGACGTGGAGCCCGCGTGGGGATACAACCCGGGCAACGCCGCGTACATGGTGCTGGAGGGCTGCAACGCGTGGTTCTGGGTGCTGACGCTGCTGGGATTCGGCCGGCGGTTCCTTTCGTTTCGCAACCGGCTGCTGGACTACGCGAGCGAGGGCATCTATCCCTTCTACGTGCTGCACCAGACGGTGATCGTGGTCGTGGCGTTCTACGTGATCCGCGCGCCGGAGGGCGTGTGGGCCAAGTTCGCCTTTACGAGCGCGGTGTCGTTCGCGCTCACGGTGGCCATCTACGACCTTGCCGTGCGCCCGTTCCGGGTGACACGGTTCCTGTTCGGGATGAAGAACCCGCCGCGCGCCGTCCGCACCGTCCCCGCCCCGCCGCGCATGGTGGACGCGGAAGGGCTGGGACCCGCGCCTATCCCGGCGACGACGGAGGTGCCGGTAGTGGCGGGGAATGCGGTGTGAACCAGGGGCAGGATCGTGGAGGAGGAGCGGGGCGCTCGCCGGCAGCAACCCGCCCCTCCCCCGGCCCCTCCCCGCTCGTTCCTCGCGGAGAGGGGAGAACGGATGGACGCCGGTAATCCTATGTCCCGGTGTACGTTGCGTCCTTTGCTGGAGCAGTCCGCGCAGGCGGACTTCGTGCCTTTCCAGCGGCGAATTCATTCGCTCCGGCTGGGGAACGGCCTTACCGGAGCAGATCCGCAATCGGCAACATTCGCTGGTCGAGGAGCCCGGCCCCGCCGCTCCAGTGGGCGCCTGCCTCGTCTTTGCTGATCGACCTCCACTGAGATGACCCATCCACCGAGCTTGAACGCCTCGCCTACGTCGTCCGTGTCGTCCGGCTCGCCCGGTGTATCGACGGCGGTGCCCGGCCCACGCGACGACTTCTGGAGCTGGCCGGCGGCGATCGCCCTTACGACGCTGCTGGGGCTGCTCTCCTTCGCGTACTACTCGCTGGACGACGCCGTCCGCGGATACAAACCCGCCCTGCTGGGGACGCTCGTCGAGGAGCTCACGGGCTACTGGGGCATGCTGGTGCTGCTGCCGGTGGGCATCCGCATCGTGCGCCGGTACCCGCCGGCCCTGCACTGGCGGATGCTGGCCCACGTGGCCGGTCTGCTGGCCATCTCCGCCGCCGGCACCACGTGGAACTGGGCCACGCGCAGCCTCCTCTTTCCCCTGCTGGGGCTGGGCGCGTACGACTACGGCCGCATGCCGCTGCGCTACCTGATGGAGCTGCCCAAGGCGGCCATCATCTACGTGATCGTGCTGGCGTTCGTCACGCTCATCGACCGCTACCAGGCCGCCCGCGAGCGGCAGCTGAACGTGGCGCGGCTGGAAAGCAGCCTGGCCCGCGCCCAGCTGCAGAACCTGCACACACAGCTGCAGCCGCACTTCCTGTTCAACGCCCTCAACACCATCTCGTCCGTGATGTACGACGACGTGGAGCGCGCCGACCACATGATCAGCAGCCTGTCGGAGCTGCTGCGGGCCAGCCTGCACGCGTCGCAGGCGCAGCAGATCCCGCTGGCCCAGGAGCTGGCCGTGCTGGACCGCTACCTGGAGCTCATGCGCGCCCGCTTTGGCGACCGGCTGGCCGTGGACGTGGCGGTGGATGACGGGCTGGATTCCGCCCTCGTCCCCGCGATGGTGCTGCAGCCCATCGTGGAGAATGCGATGCAGCACGGCGCGCCGCCTCCGCCGGCCGTGGCGCGCGTGGACATCCGCGCGCGGCGCGATGGCGGACAGCTCGTCCTGGAGGTGCGGGACAACGGGCCCGGGCTGCGCGGCGATCCGCTGGGCCGCGGCGTGGGATTGACCAACACGGCCGACCGCCTGCGCGCCCTCTACGGGGACGAGCAGTCGCTGGCCTTCGAGAACGCGCCGAACGGCGGATTGATCGTGCGGATGACGATGCCGCACCGCGCGGCGGCGGCCCCGGCCCGGGAGGACGCGTGGAGCCTGTCCGCGTCCTGATCGCCGACGACGAGCCGCCGGCGCGCGCCAAGGTCCGCCGCTTTCTCTCCGCCGATCCCGAGGCCGAAGTCGTCGGCGAGGCGGGGAGCGGGCCGGAGGCGGTGGATGCCATCCAGCGCCTGCGGCCGGACCTCGTCTTTCTCGACATCCAGATGCCCGGCGCGGACGGCTTTGGCGTGCTGGCGGCGCTGGAGCCGGGCACGCTGCCGCACGTGGTGTTTGTGACGGCGTACGACCAGTACGCGCTGCGGGCGTTCGAGGTGCACGCGGTCGATTACCTGCTCAAGCCCTTCGACGCGGAGCGATTCCGTACGGCCCTGGCCCGCGCCAAGGAGCGCGTCCGCGCCCGTCCGCCCGCGGACGACCTGGAGCAGCGCATCCGCCGCGCCCTGGCGGACGCGCGGCCGGCGGCGTACCTGGACCGCGTGCTGGTGCGCACGGGCAGCCGCGCCGTCTTCCTGCGCACGGACGAGGTCGACTGGCTGGAGGCAGAGGAGAACTACGTGCGGCTACACGCCGGCCGCGAGTCGTACCTGGTGCGCGGCACGCTGGCGGGGCTGGAGGAGCGGCTGGACCCCGCGCGGTTCATCCGCGTGCACCGGTCGCACATGGTGAACGTGGGCAGCATCCGCGAGCTGCACCCGTCGAGCCACGGCGACTGGATGATCGTGCTGCGCGACGGCCGCGAGCTCATGCTCAGCCGCCGCTACCGCGACCGCCTGCCGGAGCTGGCGGGGTGAGCGGATCCACATCCGGCCGGCATCCATCCTGAGCGACTGAAGTCGCCACAACCACCGCGGAAAGCCTCGCAAACTGCGCGAGGCTTCAACCGCGCGAGGTCGAGGTTCGGGGAGGAAGGCGCCGAACTCCGGCGGGTGGCGTGGCGCTCTCCCGTGACGGACAGTCCGCGCAGGCGTCGCGCAGGCGGACTTCGCGCCTTTCCAGCGGCGAATTCATTCGCTCCGGCGTGGGGTCGTGCAAACATCTGCTGATCGCCCCTGTTTTCCTCCGCGCTTCCGTATCAGATTGTGTCTTCCGCGCACGCCCGGGTGGGAGCGCGACGACCAAAACGCTGTCCTGGAGACGAGAACGATGGGTGAGGCCGCGCGGCGCAAGCAGCAGGGGTTCGACGGGCGCAAGTTGGGAGAGGACGTGGTCGCCGCCCTGAACGCCGATGCCGGCGGCCCCGCCTGGGAGCTGGTGCGGGGCGGGCAGCAGCCCGACCACTTCCTGGTGCTGGGCGCCGAGGACGAGTCCGTGCGGGCGGTCGTCATCACCAACCGCGAGGCGCAGGAGACGCCGCACCGCATCGTGGTGCAGCGCCTGTACCGCCGCGGCGAGCCGTGGCTGCACACCCTGATCTTCGATCCGTCCGAGGAGTACCGCGCGGACCTCTACACGCAGGTGGCCCGCCGCGCCGTGGGCGTGGTGCACGGCGCCAGCGACGAGGGCATCGACCGCGTGCAGCACGAGATCATCCACTCGTCCTGGCCCGAGCTGCAGGAGAACGTGGACCGCGTGTCCATGGAGCCCGGGCAGCTGCCCCAGGCGGAGCCGGCGCAGGAATCCGCCGCGGAGCCGGAGTCGCAGGCGTGATGGACGACCGCGAGCTGCTGCGGTATGCGTACGCCGCGTTCAACGCGCGCAACGTGGACGCGGCGCTCGCCACCATGCACCCCGACGTGGACTGGCCCAACGGCATGGAGGGCGGCCGCGTGCTGGGCCACGAGGCCGTGCGCCAGTACTGGACGCGGCAGTGGACGCTCATCGATCCGCACGTGGAGCCCGTGGACTTCACGCCCCTGGACGACGGGCGGATGTCCGTGGACGTGCGCCAAGTGGTGCGCGACCACGAGGGCAGCCTGCTCGCGGACCAGCGGCTGCAGCACGTCTACCGCATCGAGGACGGCCGCATCCGGTCGATGGAGATCGTCGAGGCGCCGGTGTAGCCGGGACGGCGGATGACGGATGCGGAGAGAGCCGGCCCACGCGCGTGGGCCGGCTCTCGTGTTTTCAGTGCGGATGCGGATCCGCGGGCGTCCCCGGGCCCGCGCGGACGGCGTCGGGAAGATCCCCACCTTGAGGGAACCGGGTGCGGCGCATAGATTTGCGGACTTGATCCTGACCGACACCTCTCACGGCGGTGCCATGAGCAAGACCTGTCCGTCCTGCGCGGCCGAGGCCTCCGGACGTTTTTGCCCCCAGTGCGGCGTGGCCATCGATGCCACCTGCCGCGAGTGCCAGAACCCGCTGCCCTCGGGCGCGCGCTTTTGCAACCAGTGCGGCGTGACGGTGTCCGCCCCGCCGGTGGCCGCGGCCGCGAAGGGCGCCAAGCTGCCCTGGGCCATCACCGGGCTGGCGGTCGTGGCGCTGGCCGCCGTGGTGATCGTCCCGCGCGTCTCCGCGGACCCGGCGCAGACGCCCGGCCTCGCCGCGCCCTTCGCGCAGCAGGGCGCGGCCGGCGCGGGCGGGCCCGGCGCCGCGGCGCCGGGGGATCCCAGCCAGATCGACCTGTCCAGCATGACGCCGCGCGAGCGGGCGGACCGCCTGTTCAACCGGGTGATGGAGGGGATGTCGGGCGGCGACACCACGCGCATCGGCTTCTTTACGGACATGGCCATCCAGGCGTACGGGATGGTGCCCGAGCGCAACGCCGACCTGCACTACCACCTGGGCGAGCTGTACCGCGCCAAGGGTGACCTGGACGCCGCGCGCGCCCAGGCCGACACCATCCTGGCGGCGGACCCGGTGCACCTGTTCGGTCTCTTCGGCGCGGCCACCACGGAGCAGGGGCGCGGCAACACGGCCGAGGCCAAGGCGCTGTTCCAGAAGTTCCTGGACGGGTACGCGGGGCAGATCGCCCGCAACCTCCCGGAGTACCAGGAGCACCAGCAGGGCCTGCCCGCCATGCGCACCGCCGCCCAGTCCGTCGTCGACGGCAAGTAGGCGGATCGGAATCGGCCGGTGGGGGATGGGAGGCTGTCCGTCGCTTCGCGACGGGGGCCCTCTCCCCCGCCGGCCTTTTTGCTCGTTCCTCGCAACGGCCGGCGACCCCTCCCCCAACTTCGGGGGAGGGGTTTTTCGTGTGAGCCGGGTCCCTGCACCCGGGCACGGATTTCCGCTTCGGCTTGTCTTCCTGAGGGGCCCTCGCGGGCCTTTATCGGCCTGGATGCGTGCGGCCCGAAGGATCTTGCCCGCCGCCGCACGGTCTTCCCGACGCGCGCGGATGCCGGCTCGCGTAGTCCTGAGCGTGTGGCAGCCTCCGCGCAAGCGCCCCCTCCGGGCTCACGGAGCTCGCCCACCTGGCGGATGCCGATCTGTTCTCCCCTCTCCGCGAGGAACGAGCGGGGAGGGGCCGGGGGAGGGGCGGGTTGCTGCCGGCG
>NZ_DASURI010000269.1:0-11926 GCF_036280135.1 Longimicrobium sp. | reverse complement strand
GGCGCCGGTTCGATTCCGGCCCCCGCGCGTGAGAACCAAACCGCCAAACCCACTTGACGCGAAGGAGTCAAAACCGTTGAGCGACATCGAGCAGCCCACCATGGGGAGGATCGTCCACTACGTGGACGAGAAGCAGTCGTCCGCCTTTCCCGCGATCGTGCGAGCCCACTATGAGAACGCGCCCCTGTACGTCGCGTTGACGGTGTTCCACGACAGCGGTCCGGTTCAGCTGGACTACGTGGGCCACTCCGACGAGCACACTTCCCACACGTGGCACTGGCCGGAGCGCGCCCCGCGGCGGGAGCCGGAGCTCGTGGACCTGGACCCGGCCGGAGCCGCCGCCGACGAGCTCGCGCTGCGCCTCTTCCCCGACGGGAACCAGTGGTGCGCGCTGATCGGCGCCAACCTGCAGGAGGGCATCTCCGGCTTCGGCGCCACGCCGCCGGAGGCGCTCCGCGCCTGCGCCACCTCCCTGGACGCGGTGGGCGTGGCGCTCTACGCCGCGGGGCTCGCGTGAGCCTGGCGGTGCTGCGCGCCCGGGTGGCGCGCCTGGTCGCGGCCGAGCGCGCCAGCGCGGACCTGTCCATCGACGAGCACGTGCTGGACGCCGCGCTCGTCTTCTCCCGCCGCCGGCCGCGGCGCGTGGTGGTGGACCTGGTGGGCACGGGCGGCTGGTACCTGCCGCTGCCGGCGGACTGGGTGCCGGGGTTCAGCGACGTGCTCGAGGTCGAGTACCCCGCCGGCCAGCGGCCGCCCGCGGCGCTGTCGCCGCGCGAGTGGTGGTGCCCGTACGGCACCCCGGACGGCGAGCACCTGGCGTTCAAGGAGCTCACGCCGCCCGCCGGCGCCACGGTCCGCGTGACGATCTCCGCCCCGCACCTGGTGGACGAGGACGCGACGACGCTCCCGCAGTCGCACTGGGACACCATCGTCAAGCTGGCGGCCGGCAGCGCCTGCCTGGCGCTCGCCGCCTTCTACTCCCACCAGGAGGACCAGACCATGGCGCTGGACGGGGTGCGCCACGGCAGCAAGGCCGGGGAGTTCCAGTCGCGCGGCAAGGCGTTCCGCGCCGAGGCCGAGGCGGAGCTGCCGGAGCTCGAGGCCCAGGCGGTCACGGCCGCCGGCGGCGAGGTGAGCTTCGCCGGCGAGATGCACTTCCTGACGCACTGATGTCCACGGTCGGAATCACCATCAGCGGCGGCCGCCTCGGCGACCCGGGCCCGGTGCTCGAGCGCGAGCTCCTTCGCATGGCCACGGAGGCCGTCGCGCTCCTGGAGGGTGCGGTCAAGCGCGGCGTGCCGATCGGCGTGACCGAGGCGGGGCGCGGGTCCATCGCCGGCGAGGTGAACCGGGGCCGCGTGCTCCCGGGCCAGCCGATCGCGGCCGTGGGCTCTCCGCTCAAGCACGTCGCGGTGATCAACGACGGGCGCCGCCCGGGCCAGCGGCCTCCGCCTTCCCAGGCGCTCACGCTCTGGGTGCGGCGGAAGATCCGCGTGGCGCACGAGCCGGCGGGCCGCGGCCGCACCAACACGCGGCCGCTGACCGACGCCGAGGTCCGGCACCTGGCCATCATCATCGCGCGGTCGATCGGCCGGAAGGGCATCCAGGGGCGGCAGTTTTTCGAGGCCGCCATCGACGACAACTGGTCCACGCTCGAGCGCATCTTCGCGTCCGGCGGGCTGCGGATCGCGCGCGAGCTGGCCGGCGAAGGAGGCGGCGGATGACGATGCGGTACCGGGAGCGGGTGCAGGAGATCGCGGCGCGCCTGGCCGCGCTGCCGGACGCCGGCCACGTGCACGCCAGAAGCCGCATCGGCCCTGACTGGGCGAAGTACCTGGGCCACTTCCGCGTGCAGGGCGCCGGGCCCGGGGGCAAGGACCTGGTGTGCGGGTGGACGGTAGCCCGCCGGCGCGCGCGCCTGGGCAGCGGCCAGGGGCGAACCAGCACGCACTGGGTGGAGACGTACACGCTGATCCGCGTCTATGGCATCCACGACGAGAGCGAGAGCGAGTTCCCCTTCCAGGAGAGCCTGGACCAGGCGGTGGCGCACTTCCGCGACGAGCCCGGGCTGTCCTTCGGGACCATCCCCGGCGAGCTCGGGATCTTGGAGATCGAGGAGCGGATGATCGGCCCGACGGCCTGCCACGTGGCCGAGTGCGAGCTGGACGTGGTCATGTACTTCAACGACCTGCCCGGAGGAGGCGGATGACGCTGGTCCAGGAGAGCGCCTTCCGGGGCGCAGACGGAAAGACGCGGGGCTTCGCGCTCCGCCGGGTGGACGACGCCCCCGCGGCGTTCATCTGCCTCGAGTGCCGGGGCGAGTGCGCGCCCGCCCGGGCCGCCGCCGAGGCGCACGCCTGCGGCAACGCCGGCGCGGCCACCGCGGTGAAGGGCAGCCAGGCCACCGCGGCCATGCCGGCGGCCGACGCCGGCGACGACAGCAGCACGCCCGCCGCGGGTGCGGGCGTCAAGCAAACACCCACCGCGAAGGGAGGCAAGCGGAGATGAGACCGATCCGACTGGACGGCCTGCTGGGCAAGATGGAGCCGGTGGAGGGCACCGACGCGCTCCCCACGCCGGCCGAGAACGGGATCCAGCTGGAGGAGCACATCTGGGCCAAGCTGGAGGTGGACTACCTGGAGCGGAACCAGCGCGAGAACGCCACGGGCTACGGCATGGGCCGGCACGGCGGCGCGCAGCCGAGCGGGCGCTGGGCCAAGCTGACGGTGGATTTCGCCTGGAAGGGCGCCGGCGCGGCCTACACGGCGGGCGCCGCCGGTGTCCGCCCCGAGCTGGACGTGCTGCTCCGCGCGGCGGGCTTCGCGGCGGCGGTGGACGCCACCGCCGGCTCCGAGTCCGTCACCTACGCCCCGGCGCAGACCGGGCACGAGAGCGCGACCTTCTACGCCTACGGGGGCGGGTGGCTCTACAAGCTCGTCGCGGCCCGCGGCCGGCTCACGGCCGACTCCAACATCGCCAACCAGATCTCGCGCGGGACGGTCGAGATCATGGCGCTCCTGGCCGGGGACCCGGAGCCGGCCGCGCTGCCCGCCATCACCTATCCGCGCCGGCTGGTCAAGCCGCCGGTCGTCCGGGGCGCGGCGGTGGACCTGGGCGGCTTCCTGCCCAGCTGGCACTCGCTCTCGCTCGACATGGGCACGGTGCTCTCCCCGCGGCCGCGCGGCAACGCCGCGGACGGCCACGCGGGCTACGGGATCACCGACTTCGACCCCACGTTCAAGCTCCAGATGGACGTGCCGCAGGCGGGCTTCAACCCGTGGGAGATGGAGCGCGAGGGGACGCTGTTCCCGTGGAGCCTGAGCATCCCCGGCCAGCAGTACAACCGCGTGCGCAAGGAGGGCTTCGCGGGGCAGGTCATCAAGGTCCCGACGCAGGAGAAGGACGGCCTGGCCATGATCGAGCTGCAGGTGCGCGCCTGCCACGACGACCAGGACCCGGCCCACCCGCCGCTCCAGTTCGTGTTCGACTGACGGCGCTTTCACCGGCCGAGCAGCACCAGTAAACCCCAAACCAGAAAGCCCCAGACATGTTCGACCTTCCGCTTCGCGCCGCCGAGATCCCGACCGAGATCAAGATGTCGGACGGGCAGCTCGTGACCATCGTCTCCACCCCGCTGTCCGACGACGAGTTTTACGCGCTGAACGAGAAGCACCTGGTGAAGGAAGCCGACGGCACCTGGCGCTACCACCTCTCGGGCATGCCCACCCTGTTCCAGGACCACCTGGTCCGGATCGAGGGCCTCACCATCGCCGGCGACCCGTTCGACCCGGAGCGCCCCGAGCACGTGGCCAGCGTGCCGCCGGCGTGGAAGCAGCGCCAGAACCTGCGGCTGCTGGAGTACAGCAGCCCGCCCACGGGGGAAGACCGGGGAAACTCGAAGCCGCGGGACGATCTCTCGCCCGCGGATTCGATCCCCTCCACGGACTCGGAGCCCGGCTCCGCCGGCTGATCCGCAGCTACATGTGGCTGGAGATCTGGGGGAAGACGCCGATGGACCTGGGCGTCCCCCCCGGGCAGCTGGACCCCTGGTGGGAGCCCGCCATACTCCTGATCAAGACCGGGCACGCGGCAGAGCGCAGCATGACGAGGAGATGAGATGAGCACGTCGTCGGGCAGCAGGCACGAGATCGCGATCGAGCTCACCCCCACGGGTGTCGCGGAGACGGAGCGCGGCATCCGGTCGGTGAACGACGCGGTGGAGGGGCTGCAGGCGGCGGGCTCCACGGGGCCGGGCCAGGACGCGCTGCGCGGCCTGGAGCCGGCCGTCGTGCAGGCGGCTGACGCGCGGCTCGCCGCGCTCGGCCGCTCGATGGCGCGGGTCGGGGCCGAGATGCAGGCGGCCCCGCGCGCGGCCGCCGGCGTGGGCGGGGCCCTCGAGGGCGGCGTGGCGCCCGCGCAGGCCCTGGCCGCGCAGCTCGGGGAGGCGGGCGCCGCGGTCGCGGCGTTGGACGAGGAGGTCGCCGGCCTCCGGATGGCCGCGGCCGCCGGCGACCTGCAGGCGGTGGACACGCGCGTCGTTGCGCTGGACCGCGACGCCGAGCGGCTGGCCGCGGGGCTGCGGGAGGCGGCCGGCGCGGCCGGACAGCTGGGCCGCGCGGCGGCGCCGGCCCCGCTGCAGCGCTTCGACCGCGCGATGGACGACGTGGGCCGGAGCGCCCGCGACATGGCCACGGCGGAGCGGGCGGCGGAGGCGGCCACGGGCGAGCTCGTCGACGCGCTCCAGGCGCCGCCGGTGGAGCGGTTCGACCAGGCCCTGGAGGACGCGGTGGCCACCGTGGCGGACCTGCCCCCGGAGGCCGAGGCGGCAGCGCAGGCGGCCGCCGCGCTCGCGGGAGCGCTCGCCCCGGAGCGGGCCGCGCGCTACGACCAGGTGATGGAGGACGTGCTGGCCACGCTCAAGCAGATCGCCGTGGCCGCCATCGCGACGGAGGAGGCGCTCCGGAGCGCCGCCGAGGCACCCCCGCCGCCGCCGCCCCCGCCCCCGCCGCCTCCTCCGCCCCGGCCGCCGGCGCGGGACGACGGCGTGGAAGCGGAGGCCAAGGCCGTGCGCGAGGCGCTCGGCCGCGCGATCCCCGACACCCGCCTGGCGCAGGCCTTCGAGCGGGCGCTGGAGCAGGTGGAGCAGGAGCTGGAGGACCTGCCGCCGGGGGCGGACCGGGCGAAGCGCGCGCTGGAGAACGTGGTGGGCGCCACCTTCCTGCAGCGCGTGCACTTCGCCCAGGGGGAGATCCGCAAGCTGTACGAGCACGTGGACGACCTGGGCCAGGGGCTGGAGCAGTTCGGCAGCGGGATGACGTCGAAGGTGAGCGTGCCGCTCGCGGCGGCCGCGACGGCAGCGGGGTACGCGACCGTTCGGCTGGACGACGCGGCGGTCAAGCTGCAGACGATGGGCGGCATCGGCGCGGACCAGGTGCGGGCCTGGCGCCAGGAGTTCATCCAGATGGGGCCCGAGCTGGAAGCGTTCCCCGAGCAGCTCGCGGGAGCCATGCTGCCGATCGTCTCGCAGGGCGGGCGCGGGGCGGTGGCGATGGAGACGCTCACGAACACAGCCAAGGGCGCGGCGATCGGCCTCGGCGAGATGGACGTCGTCGCGCGCGCAGCCACCGGCGCGATGGCGGCCTACGCGGACGAGAACATGTCGAGCGGCCGTGCGCTCGACATCCTGACCGCGACGGCGCGCGAGGGCAAGTTCGAGATCGACCAGTACGCCGGCTCGATCGGCGACGTGCTGCCCCTCGCGAGCCAGATGGGCGTGGACCTGGAGGAGGTGGGCGCGTTCGTGGCCACCTTTACCCGCCTCAACGGCGACGCCGGCAAATCGGTCACGGCCCTGCGAAGCTACCTGCAGGCGCTGCTGGCTCCGAGCAAGGACGCGAGCGACCTGATGGACGCCGCCGCCAAGGCGACCGGGCGCGCGGACCTCTCGTTCGACGGGCTGCGGAAGGCGGTCGGGGAGCGCGGCCTGACGCAGTCGCTGATTGACCTCATGGAGGTCTTCGACGGCAACACGGACGCGCTCACCAAAGTCGTCCCTTCCATCGAGGGGCTCGTCGGCGCGATGGGCACGGCGGGCGCGCAGTCCGAGGCCTACAAGCAGGTGATCACCAACATCCGCGACTCCGCCGGGATGCTGGACGAGTCGTTCGCCATCATCCAGGAGACGGACGGCCACAAGATCCGGGCGGCCGGCATCGAGCTCACGAACGTGGCGATCGCCGTCGGCACGGAGCTCGTGCCGGCGTTCGTGTCGCTGATCGAGGCGGGGCAGCCGGCGATCGAGCTGGCCGGCGACATGGCCCGCGGCTTCGGCGAGCTGCCGGAGCCCGTGCAGTCCACGGTGATCGCGCTCGGCGGGGTGGTGATCGCGGCCGGCCCGGTGATCTCCACGGTGGGCGGCGTGGCCCAGACGTTCGTGGCCGTCCGCACGGCGGTGCTCGCGCTCAAAGCCGGCCAGGCGCTCGGCACCCTGCCGGCGCTCATGACGGCAACCGGGGCCGCCGGCGCGGCCGCCGGCGCCGGCGGAACGGCGGCCGCCGTGGGCATGAACGCCGCGGCGGCCGCGGCGACGAGGGTGGCCATGGTGGTCGCCGTGGGCGCGCCGCTGCTGGTGGGCCTGGGGCTGCTCGCGGCCGCGTTCATCGGGGCCGGCGACGAGGCCGAGGACATGGCGCGCCGGAACGAGGAGGCGGCCGCCCGCACGGAAACCGCGTGGAATCGGGCCGTCACGCGGATGAGCCGGGCGACGGCCGAGGCTGCGATCGCGAACACCTTGGCCACGCAGGGGCAGATCCAGGTGGAACTCGCGGCGGCGCGTGGGGATGTCGCCCGTGCCCAAGCGGTCTACGACCGAGATGCCTCCGTCGCGAGGACGAGCCCCTCGGCAGCTGCGAACCCATTCTGGATGGCCGAAGCGCAAGCGGGCCTTGACGCGGCAAACGCCCGAGTGACCGCACTGCTTGCAGCGCAGTCCGACGCTGAGAAACGGCAGATGGATCTGGCCACCCAGCTGGCCAACCTGATGAACCGCACGAACCAGATCGACCGCACGCGCCCGGTCTACCGGAACCCGGACGGCACGCTCACCAACACGCCCTACGCGGACCGGGCGGTGCGCGTGGAGCTGGAGGGCCAGAACAACGGCAACCGCACGGGCCGCATCGACTGGGACGCGCTGATGGCGGACGACGGGTCCGGACGTGGCCGCCGGCAGGCGCCCCCGCAGCTGGGTCTGCCGGGCACGAGCTTCGACGCGCTGGACTCCTCCACGCAGGCGCTCGGGATGATGCTCGAGCGGCAGGGTGCGCTGCGGGACCGGGTGGCGCAGGCGCAGGTGGAGCTGGCGGCGGCCGGGGAGACGCTGGCGCGCCTGCCGGCGGGGACGGACGTCTTCCGGGACAAGAACGAGGAGGTGTACCGGCTGCGGGTGGAGTTCCAGCAGCTGAACCAGGAGCTGGCGGCGACGTCGGCGGGCCTTGCGGCGATCGCCGGCGCGCAGGGGATCCAGCTCACCCCCGCGGGGCTGATGCCGGTGGCGGCGGCGCCGGCGCTGGCCCCCGCGGCGGCGCCGGACTGGGCGCGGATGGCGCGGCCGTTCGACCAGGAGGCAGACCGCGCGGCCGCGCGCGGCGAGCGGACGCTGGAGCTGCAGGGGATGCGGAATGCGGCCGCCGGCGGCGTCGGGTACGAGGCGCTGACGGAGAAGTCGCGCATGCTGATGAGCGCGGCCGCCTACAAGAAGCTCGGGGAGGACCTGGGCGCCGCGGCCCGCGAGACGGACCGCGCGGCCGAGCAGATGGCCTCAGCTCTCGGCGGCCTGGTGCAGGGGATGGTGGACGGGTCGTTCGTGCTGGAGGACGGCGCGCTCAGGATGTCGGCCGTCGTGCCCCAGCTGGCCGCGGCGGTCGCGCAGATCCCGGGCGTCGGCGGCCTCGCGGGCACGGTGATCGGCAGCCTGGGCGGCATCATCGGCGCGCTGTTCGGCCGGCGCGAGGCCGAGCGTGAGCGGGAGCGGGAGAAGCTGCAGTCGGTGCGCGTGGAGGAGTACTCCGACCGCGCCATCAGCCAGACGCAGCAGAAGCAGGGGCCGGACAAGGTGATCGTGCAGATGATCGACGGCCGCACGGGCCAGGTGCTCTCGCAGAGCCAGTACGACCTGAGCCGGCTGCAGCGCAAGGACGCCGTCGAGCGCTTCCCCACGGGCAACTACGGAGGGTAGATGGAGGAGAAGAGCATCCAGGGCGGGCGGGTCGTCGACCTCGCGGCCGCGCTGCGCGAGCAGAAGCAGATCGGCCCAAGCAACGGCGCCCTCTGGCCCGCCGGCCTGGACGCGGCCGACAACCCGCCGGAGAACACGGGCTGGGCCTACTGCCGCCGGTGCGCGTGGCACGGCTCTGATGAGGACACCGGCCTGGAGTGGTATGACCCGGAGACGGGGGACGTGGTCGACGAGCCGGAAGACTGGCAGCTCGGGTGCGTGGACGTCCTGCTCTGCCCCGCATGCGGCGGCTCCGACCTGGCGGACGCCTGGCCTGCTGAGCAGGCGGCCCACTGATGGCCAAGCCCCTCTTCCTGGTGGAGAACCTGTTCTCCGAGGTCCAGTTCCCGCACCACGTGGTCGAAGCCAGCACGGAGGCGCCGCGGTGCGAGGCGTGGCGGGTGGCCACGGGCCGCCGGAGCCCCTACGACCGCTGGACGCCGGCGCTCGACAACGCGGAGTCGTGGATCCAGGTGGACTGCGGCGCCGCGCGCACGGCCGACATGGTGGCGATCGACCGCGGTCACACCCTGGCCGGCCGGCTCATCCACCTGGAGCACTCCGCCGACGCCGCCGCGTGGACCGCCGCCTTCACGGGCATCCTCCCCGCAGCGACGGCCCAGGCCACGGCCGCGGCCGGCGCCATGACGCCGGAGGGTGCCTGGCTCAAGCGCTTCGCGGGCGCGGCCGCGCGGTACTGGCGGCTGCGCGTGCCCGCGATGGGCGCCGGCCGCCGCCCCGTGGTCGTCGGGCTCTGGGTGGGCCGGAGCTGGGCGGCCGAGGAGTACCTGGACCTGCCCTACGGGCCCGCGTCGCGCGACCTGGCCTTCGGCGAGCGCGTGAGCGACGCCGGCTGGGTGGGCGTCAGTCCTATTACGCGCGCGCGCGGGGGGGAGCTGCACATCCGCCTGGGCGGCCCGGCGGACGAGGCCGAGGCACGGTACCACATCGAGGAGCACTTCTGGCGGCGCCGGCCGATGTGGATCCTGCACGACGGCGACCGCGCGGACGGCGCGGTGCTCGGCGTCCCGCTGCCCGGCCGGGTGGGCTTCGAGACGCGCGAGGGGTGGAGCCGCGGCCAGGCGGACGTCGCCTGGACCGAGCACGAGCCGGTGCTCGACTGATGCGGCGCGGCTGGAACCCGGAGCTGGAGAAGCTGGTGCGGCGCGCGGACCCGGTCGCGCGCATCCTCCCCGAGGTGGTGGCCACCACGGCCGAGGACGTCCGCGACCGCGCGGACGAGTGGGCCGCCGCGGACAGCCTGGAGGGGCTGTTCGTGCGCTACGACGGGGGCGTGGAGGCCGGCGGCGAGAACAACGTGCTGCTGGAGACCGGCGTCTCGTCCGCCTACCTGGGGGACCTCGCGCGCGCGGAGCACTTCGACTGCGCGCGGATCGAGCTGCCGACGGGCGGCTTCTTCGCGCCGGCGATCGTCTCCGCGTGGCTGAGCCCGCGGGTCGACCCGGACGAGCCGAAGACGGTCGCACGCTGGGGCATGCAGCTGCTCTGGGTCGCGCGCCACAACCTGGCGCCCGGGGAGCCGGACCCGGGGCTCCGGCTGCACGCCCTCCACGAGCCGCTCTACGTCGACGCGGCCGGCGAGCTGAACCCATCCGCCGTCGTCTTCGACCTGGCCGCCGCCGGCGTCGCGATCCGAGAGCCGGTCGTGCCGCCACCGTACCTGGGCCCCAACCCGGGCCAGGCGGAGCCGGTCCCGGCGACGGTGTTCGTGCACGTGTGGGCCGCGGCCGCCGACGGCTCGCCCGCCACGAACGCCGGATGGGGCTACGACCCCGCCGGCGGCGTGCACGACACGGGCGCGTACCGCCTGCAGCGCGCCGTCCTCGGGGAGACCGCCTTCGGGTGGGTTTACGCGGACGCGCTCCCCGGCGTGCCGCGCCTCACCCTCCACGCGTGCACGCTCACCCCGCGCACCGCGTCCTTCATCCTGAGCCCCGTCGACCTGGGCACCCATCCTCCGGCGGAGGTAGAGCTCGTCGCGCAGGGCGAGACCCCGCTCGGGACGGCGCTCGACTTCCAGGTGCGGGCGGACGACGGCGCGTGGGTGAGCTTCCACGACGGCGACCTGGTGGCTACCGACAACCGTGCCGGCGGCGGCAGCGACCTCTCGGCCGCGTCCGCGCACCCCGTCTCCGTCCGCCAGGTGTACCACGTGCGCGTCACGCTCACCCCTTCGGCGAGCGTGAGTCCCGTGGCCCGCGCGATCGGCGCCCGCGCGGTGGAGCGCACCCTCTACGAGGGCGAGAGCCGCTGGGGCGGCGCGCGGTGGGCGTTCGACCCCGTCACGCTCAAGGGCGAGATCACCGACAGCTCGCTCACCCTGGTGCGCACGGGCCCGCGGGACTACCGCGACCCCGGGACCGAGCTGCTCGGCCGCTACGACGTCGCGGACATCACCGTGCGCGTGTGGCTCGGCCACCCCACGCGCCTGCCGCGGAGCCGGTGGATGCTCCTGGACGCGTTCCTCCTGGAGGATTACACGAGCCACGGCCCGGCGATCGAGCTCGCGCTGCTGTCCCCGCTCGGGCTCGCGCGCGTCAAGCTCCCGCCCGCGCAGCAGCGCTCCCCGCACGAGGTCGTGCGTGAGCCGATCGAGTACCGCAACGCCACCCTGGCGGACGTCTACCAGGACCTGGTCGCGAGCGCGATCGCGCTGCCGGAGCGCTTCCGGGGGGAGAGCCCCACGAGCACGGCCACGGTCACCAAGCGCCTCGCCGACGGGGAAGGCAAGGACGAGCTGGACGCAATCGCGCGGCTCGCGGGCGGGACGGTGATCTCCAGCCAGGGTCGCGTGAAGTGGGTCGACGTGCGCGGCGCGCGGACGCTCGCGGCGGTCTTCCCGCGCGAAGAGGTCCGCCCGGTCCGCGTGACCCCCGGGCTGCGGCAGCGCGTGCCGGAGTACTTCGTCCGGTACCAGTGGCTCGCCGAGGCCGAGGACTCGGGCGGCCGCTACCTCTCGGAGGTGCGGTCGTTCCACACCGCCGCGCTCTCGCGGCTCGGTACCGCTACCCTGGACGCCCCCCGCGAGCTGCCCGACGTGGTGGCCAGGTGGATCGACACCGACGTGCTCGCGGAAGCCGAGGCGAAGGCCACCACGGAGGCGCTCGGGCCGGGCCTGATGCTCTGGAGCTTTCAGACCCAGCACGCGTACCCCGAGCTCGAGCCGGGCGACCTGGTGGCGGTGGAGACCACGGATTTCGTCGCGCGCGATCCCGTCGCGGGGCGGGTGCTCAAGGGCCGGCTCTGGGCGCTCGGGGTCGTCGCCGGCGTCGGTCACCCCCTCGAGCCGGCGGAGATCTCCGTCTGGATCCGGCGGTTCAGCGACATCGTGCCGCAGTCCGAGTTCGTGGCCCGTATCGGAGAGGAGGGGCCGCGCTACTACGACATCTACGACCCGCGGATGGTGCACGCCGAGGAGACGGCGACCCACTACGCCATCACCTGCAGCCGGGGCGGCGGCGTCGAGCAGATCTTCGGGGCCCACAGGGCGTTCGACGGCGGATGGACGGACGCGAGAAGCGCCGAGGTGCGCGCGATGGCCGCGCCGCTGCCCGAACCGCTCCTGCTCATGGTGCCCAAGGCGGGCGAAGGCGTGACGACGATCGTCTGGCTGCAGGCGGTTTCGTTCCG
>NZ_DASURI010000268.1:0-8451 GCF_036280135.1 Longimicrobium sp. | reverse complement strand
CGTGGGGGACGCGGCGCGAGGGCAGATGGCGTGGGGGCCGGCTGAGCCCGTGATACGTAGCCGCCATCCAGCCTGAGCGGGTAAACCCGCCGCTGGGACAGCGGAAAGCCCCGTCTCGCGCCGACGCGCTCTGCGAACGGGGCTTCAACCGCCAACACGGGCCATCACCCGGCGATGTGGCGAGCGGCCACCGCGGGATGGCGGCGATGCAGTCCGCGCAGGCGGACTTCGCGAATTTCCAGCGGCGAATTCCATTCGCTCCTGGACGACGCGGACGCCGCCTTGGTGCACCTCGACGGCCCTCGGATGAACCGTCGGCGCAGGCCGACATCACGTTTTCGGTGCCGCGAATTCATTCGCCGGGAACGGCTGGGACCCGGCTTTCCCGCCCGATCTACATCCGCCGATCCGCATCCGCCGATCCGCATCCTCCCGACCCACATCCTCCCGACCCACATCCGCCCGCCGTCCATCTCGCGACCTACGCCGGCTCGATGCGGGCGAGGGCGTGCAGGTGCTGGATGACGGCGCGGGCGGTCTCGGCGGCGGCGTATCCGCCTTCCAGCACGGAGACGAGGCGGCCGCCGGTGCGCGCATCGGCCCATTCGCGCAGCACGGTGGTGATGGCGTACACCTCTTCCGGTTGCACGGCCAGCGCGCCCTGCTTGTCCGCCGCCAGGATGTCGAAGCCGGCGGAGAGCAGCACGAAGTCCGGCGTCCCGCTGGGCGGGATGGAATCGAGCACATCGCGCAGGGCGGCGGCGAACACGTCGCCACCGCTGCCGGGCGTCAGCACGCCCGCGACGATCGGCGGATCCTCGTCCGCGGGATGCGGATCGGGGAAAGACTGCGGATGCTGATGGACGGAGACGAGCCGCACGGCGCCGTCATCCGCCAGCAACTGCGCGAGCGCCGTCGGCCGGTGCGCGCCCCACGCCACGACCAGCACGCGCCCCACGCCGCGCCGCGCGCGCAGGTGCCGCGCGGCGATGGCGACGGTGTTGAAGAGCGAGAACTCGCCCGGCGCGTCGGCCCACGCGCCGCGCCCGGGCGGCCGCGCGAGCGCGAATCCGTTGCGCGCGGTGCCGTCCAGCACGGCATCCACCGCCGTCAGCGCCGCGCCCACGGAGGCGAGCGCCGCGTCCCACGACGCGCCGGAGACGGGGACGCCGTCCAGCTCCAGCGTCCGCCCCTCGCGCGCGGACTCGATGCCCCGCTCGCGGACGCGCGCCACGTACGCCGGCGTGTGCGCGAGCAGCAGGTCGGCCTCGGCGGCGGGGATGGCGGGCAGCTGCAGCAGCGGCTCCCACAGGGCCACCATGTCGCGCTGCACGGCGCGCACGATGGCCGGCAGCCGTCCCTGGTGGTCCGGGTGGTTCCACCCCGTGTCGTGCAGCGAGGCGTCCTCGTGGTTTACGAACGCGGTCTTCAAGGGCGAGTGCGAGAGTGCGAAAGTGCGAAAGTGCGAAAGTGCGAAAGTGCGAAAGTGCGAAAGTGCGAAAGAAACCGCCCGCTATTCCCTATTCCCTATTCCCTATTCCCTATTCCCTATTCCCTATTCCCTATTCCCTATTCCCTATTCCCTATTCCCTATTCCCTATTCCCTGCAGTTGCAGGCTGTCCCCTGTAACCTGTCCCCTGTCACCCGCCGTTCACAACCCCGGCGAACCTCTTGCATTGTCCCCGCCCTCCCAAAGCCAACCCACACGCGGAGCACGAGAATGAGCCAGGCAGACAACCCCATCGGCGGACAGCCGGGCCAGGGCATGGGCGGACGCAGCGAGCGCGGCGGCGGCAGCGGCGCGGCCCCGCACGAAGGCGGCGAGCTGGGCGGCAGCGCGCAGGGCGCCAACCCCGGCGGCGACCTGGGCGGATACGGCGGCGGCGCGGGCGGCGGCGACCTGGGCAGCGCGCGCACGGACGACGGGCGCGACGTGCCGTCCAACCGCGAGATGTCCGGCGAGGGCGGCGAGTCCGGCGTGGGCACGCCCGGCCGCGGCGGGATGGACGCGACGGGCTCCGGCGGCGCGGGCGGCGGAAGCCACGCCAGTGGCGGATCCAGGGTGCTGGGCGACCCCAGCGGCGCCATGGGCACCGACGCGCCCGACGGCGACGCGGGGCTCGCCAGCAACGACATCGGCGGGGGCGGCACGTCCGGGCTGGACTGACGAGCCCTCACCCGCTCGCTGTCGCTCGCACCCTCTCCCGCAAACTGCGCGGGAGAGGGTGTATACTTCCACGAGCCGTGGTGCGCGGTGGCGGGGTCGGAGAAGAACGAAGCCCCGTTCGTCGTATTGGCATGCACGCGCGCCGGGCACGACCACGGCGGATCAGCGACCTGTTGACCTGGTCACTCGCGTGGCAGGATGATCGACAAAGCGGCGGGGTCGCGCGTAAAGGTGCGACCCCGCGTCGTTCACCCAATGCAGCCGAACCTCACGGGACGGAGCTCATCAGCACGGGGGTGGCATCGGGGCCTTCGAACGCCCACTCCTGGACGGGACGCGCACCCGTGCGCAGGTCGGGCGAGCCGTGCACGATCACGCGGATGTACGCGTCCGGTGCCCGCCGCGCGAGCAATCGGCCGATGGCCCGCACCACCCGCGGCTGCGTCACCGGTGCGACCGCCATCTCCCCCATGGACCACTGCGTCAGGTCCACCACGCCCTCGATCCGCACGGCGCGGCGCGCGGCGGCCGGAAGCGCATCCATCCGGTCCGGCGCGTATCCGATCGTCACCTGGCGCTGCTTGCCGGCATAGAGCTGAAACGAGAGGGACGCATCCCACAGTCCCACCAAGCTCAGGGCGGGCGCCACGCCGCACAACAAGAGCACCGCGTACCACGACACCGCCACTGGGCGGGCCGCGAACGTCCCCGAACGCGTCCGCAACGCCCGCCACCATGCCCGCCGCGCGTTGTCGAAAGCGGCGCTAGTGGCCCCGGGCCAGAACAGCGCCCACACGGCGACGGCGGTGAACACGTTCCATGGCCAGACGACGGCGTTCACCCCATGACCCAGCGGCCCCAGCATCAGCAGGATGAACGCGTGCACGCCGAGCGCCGCCACGACGGCGGCACGCCGCGTCCGCGGCAGCAGGAGTCCGATGCCCATCGCGACCTCCACCAGCGCCGTCACCAGGGCGAAGGCAATGCCGCCGCGGCCCACCGTCTCAACGTCCACGCCCAACCAGCGGAACAGCGGGCCTGCCGTGTAGGCGTACTCCGTCGTCAGGTACGTGTAGTTGAGCTTGTGCAGCCCCGACCACAGGTACGTGCACGCCAGCGCCAGCTGCAGGGGCGCCATCGCCAACGGTCGCCATTCAGCCGCAGCCTCGCGCATCATCAGCGCCACCCCGGCGATGACGTAGGTGAGCATGTACGGCTGCCACCGCGTCTGATCCAGCACCAGCCACAGGGCCGTGATCCCCAGCGCCACCTGGATGAACCGCCGGGGCCGTGGCACAGCGGCACTCGCCACCAGCGTCGCCAGCATGACGACGAACAGTACCCAATCCAGCGGCGCGGGCGGCTGCGGTAGCCATCCGAGGACGGGAACGGGGGGATAGTCGCGTTCCGTCAGCCAGAGCGGGCGCGAGATGAGCAGCGTGGCGGCGAGGCAGGACGCCCATGCGACGCGTAGCAACCGGATCAACCGATCCGGGCCAGGCGAAACGCGCACGGGAGGCGCGGGATGACCCGGCCGCCTGTCAGCACGGCGGCGCTGGGAGCGAGTAGACAAGGGAAGAATTGCTGGACGGGTCAGGAAGGAGCGGCGCCCGCGACCACGTCACGGACGCCGATCCACCAGCTCGCCATCAGGCCGCGGACGCGCAGTACGCGGGCGTCGGCGCGGGAGGCGCGGGAGGCGCAGTCGGCGCGGCTTCGACCGTCGGCACCGGCGCGGGCTCGACGGGGGGCTGCTGCACGGAATCCGCGACGGTGCCCAGCAGACGGGGGCCGTTGCGGCGCGCGGGGGCCGGCGCGGGGCGGGCAGCGGGGCGCGGCGCCGTGCGGCGGGCCATCTCCTCCGCGTAGCCCGGGCCGATGTAGCGGATCTCCGCGCCGGGCGCGGCATCGCCCACGGCGCGGCGCAGACGCACCTCCAGGATCCCCTGCTCCAGCGTCCACACCGCCAGCGCCGAGTTGCGGCACAGGGGCGGCCCATGCGCGCGCTCCGCCTGCGACGCCGCCAGCGTGAACAGGTCCGGCGCGTTGTGCTGCGCGTTTTCGGGGTGAAAGTAGATCAATCCCACCAGGCTGTCGTTGGTCAGGATGGCGATGGCCTGCGTAAGCCGGTTCTGCGACGCGGCGTGCACCTCGCGGCCGGGGCGGCGGTGCACCACGCGCAACTCCTTGGCCTCCAGTTGCGCGCTCACCTGCTCGGCGTTGATGCCCCACGGCAGCGCGGACGGCAGCGCCTCCTGCGCCGCGGCCGGCACGCGCACCAGGACCACCGCCGCGGCAAGGGCGGCCAAACGCAGCACGACGTTCGTCATCAGGGACGGATGGCGGATGGGAGTGGATCAGGGGTGGCTTGGGCTGAGTCCGGCAATCTCGGCAATTTTCCACGCCGCCGCAAGTTCGCTGCGACGGTAGCAGATTCCGGCCATCCGCATCCTGCTTCTCGACGTGGCTCGGCCCTCCGACAGGTGGATCATCGGAGGGCCGATACGGATCGTCAGCGGTGACGCCGACGGGACGTCAGCAGCCGGGCTGGCCCGGGCAGGTCATGCACGTCACATCGACCGTGTCCAGCGGCTGGCAGTTCAGGCAGGTGTCCTGCGCCGTGTCGATGGGCTGGCACCGCAGCGACTGGGTGACCGGCTCCATGGGGCAGTAGCACGAGTACTCCTGCCAGTACGACTGCGGATACGCCAGGCACCGCGTCTGGTAGTACCCGACTGTCACGTAGCACGGGTTGCCCGTGTTCGCGGCCTGCACGGTGCCGCGCGCATTCGTCACCTGCTCGGTGGTGAACGAGACCACTTCCAGCGCGTCGGCGTTCAGGCGGATCTTCTTCATGGGAGCTCCCTGGGTTCGTCGAAGGGGGATCAGCGGGATACGGACCGGCCGGCGGCGCGAGGCACCGGACGGCTGATTGAAGGCGTCAGCAGCCGGGCCAGCCGGGGCAGGTGTACTCCGTGATCTGCCGGCACTCGATGGCCTCGGAGTAGGGCACCACGGGACAGTAGCAGGTGTCCTCGTTCCAGTACGACGCCGGGTACGCCTGGCAGCGCGTCTGGTAGTACGCCACGGTGATGTAGCAGGGATTGCCGGTGTTCGCGGCGTGCACGGTGCCGCGCGCATCCGCGGCCGGCGCGGTGGTGAACGAGACCACTTCCAGCGCGTCCGCGTTCAGGCGGATCTTCTTCATGGGACCTCCGTGGAGCGGGGGGAAGGACGGCTCACAGTGGATCACACAAATAGTACGTAAATGTGAGTCCAATGGATACCCCTCGTTCCTGATCTCCCCCCGCGGAGCAGATCCGTCCCGGCGCGGGGTTCCGCGCCGGGACGGATCCAGCGGCCCTACGCGTCGCCCCGCAGGCGGCGGATGGCCCACTCCGCGCCGGCCAGCAGCAGCACGCCGAAGAAGAGCAGCCAGCCCAGCGGCAGGCGCGTGCCCGTGTCCGCGCCTTCCGGCGTAAGGCGGCGCATGAGCGGACGCAGCGAGTCCGCCGGGAGCATGCCGCCGCCGGACGCGCCGGCGATCATCGACAGGCGCTGCCACGCGTCCTCCGCCGGGCCGGCGGCCGCCGTCGCGCGGTAGGCGGCGGAGGGCGCGCCCCCCGCGAAGGCGAACGTGTACAGGCCCGTGTCCGCCGGCAGGAACGCGCCGCGCATCACCCCCGCGCGCGATGGGTCCGGCGCCAGCGCCACCGTGTCCGTCCCCCGCCCCGGCCGCGTCAGCAGCAGTGGCGGCAGCGTGGCGCCCTCGTCCCCCTCCGTGTAGACGACGACGTCGCGCCGGGCGCCGGCCGGGCCCACGGGCTCGGGGACCATCAGCGTCACGGGATCGCGCGGGGCCGACGCGAGCCAGTCCACCAGCGCGCGCCAGAACTCGCGATGCTCGCGCACGCGGCCGGCCTCCATCCGCCACCGCCACGTCTCCGTGAGTCCCAGCGACGCCGCGCGCCCCCGGCCGAGCGGACGCAGCGCCAGCACGCCGCCTTCCGGCGTCGAGGCCGCCATGGCCGCGCCCGCGCGGGGGCTGCCCGTGAGCACGGCGCCGGAGCGCACGCGGTCGCCGGGGAGGGCGGACAGCTCCGGCGGCAGCGTCCAGGTGAGCGTGGGGCCGTCCACGGCGCGGGCCCGCGTGGGCCCGGCCGTCAGCGCGAAGGCCGACGCGCCGGCCGCGGCCTGCCCACCCACGAGCAGCACGCCGCCGCCGCGCGCTGCGGACCAGTCCAGCAGCATCCGCCGCTCGCCGTCGCCCACGGGGGCGCCGTGGAGCAGGATGACGGCGTCCGCTCGGTTCAGCCGCTCGGCGCTGATGGCGCCGCCGCCCGCGGCCACGAGCTGGCCGCGGCCCAGGTCGTACGCCGTCTCCACCGTGGCGCCGGACTCCTCCAGCGCGCGCACAACGAACTTGGACTCCCAGTGCGGAAAGCCCGCGCGGACAATCACGTGCGGCGCCCCGGCGCTGTCCACCCACGCGCCCGTGCGCGCCGTCGCGTCGCCCGCCGTCACCGTCCACTCGCGCCAGCCCGGGCGCGGCGGGCGCACGCGGAACGCGCCGGCGTAGTGGCCGCCGGCGTCCGTGCGCACGCGCAGGCTGTCCAGCACGCCCGTCTCGTCCGTCAATCGCACCCACACGCTGTCGCCGGGCGTGGCCGTCACGCGAAAGCCCACCGCCGCCGCGCGGCCGCTGAGCGCGCGGGCCGGCGCCTGCGCCTCCACCAGCGCGTTGCGCGCGGGGATGGCGGCGTACAGGGGCGCGCGGCGGGCGGCGGCGGCCAGCGTCTCCAGCTCGGCGGCCGTGGGCGGCGCCGTGGACGCGCGGGCAATGGCGGGCGGGGCGCGGCCCACGAGCAGCGAATCGGCCGCGCGGTCCAGGGCGCGGGCGTCGTCGATCCACGCGGGCGCGGCGGGACCCGTGCGCGTGCGCCACACGCCGGAGAGCGCGAGCGCCAGGCCCAGCAGCAGCAGGACGGCGCCGCGGAGGAGGAGCGGGATCTTCATCGCGTAAGGGCGTAGACGGCCACGTTCACCCCGAAGCGGGTGTTGTCCACGGAGAGCTGGCGCTTGCTGCGGGCGTGGTAGTTCCACTCCGACGAGTAGTCCTTGTTGGAATACAGAACGCCGATGCGCCCGTTGACCTCCACGCCCATCAGGTTCTCGTGCACCAGGTTGTCGCCCCAGCCGTTCAGCTCGTGGCTCGTGGTGGGCGGCCCTTTGTCGAAGACGAAGAACGCGCGGTAGATCTCGTGGTTGTTGGGGATCTGCTTGAGCGCGCCCGATCCGAAGATGCGGGCGATCTCGGCGACGGCGGTCTTGTGGAATCCTCCGTCGATGTCGTGGTTGTGGTCGTCGATGAAGACGAACCCGCCGCGCTCCACGTACGCCTTGAGGTTGGCGCTTTCCTGCTGGTTGAAGCGCAGCGGAAGGTGCCCCGTCATGAAGACGAAGGGAAAGCGGAACAGCTCCGGGCTGGAGATGTCCACCACCTCGCCCGTGGACGCCACCGGCAGCGACGTGTACTGCGCCAGGGAGTGCAGCAGGTTGGTGGGCAGGAGCGGCGCGGAGTTCCAGTCGCCGCTCTCGTAGCGCGCCGTAGCCCACACGAACGCGTCGGGCGCGGCCGGCGTGGCCTCCGCCTGCGCGACCGGCGCCTGCGGTGCCCGCGCGGACACGACGGACGGCGCGGAGACGAGGGCTGTCGCGGTTCCGGCGATCGCGACGAGGCTGGCCGTCAGCACGGACGCGGCGATCCAGCGGGACGCCCCCTCCGCTCGCTTAGGCTCGCACCTCCCCCACAACTGCTGGGGGAGGTTGATCAGCCCGCGGAGCCGCGACGGGTGACAAGGGTCGCTCTCGGCGTGGGACTCCAGTCCGCCAAGGCGGACTTCGCGATCTTCCAGCGGCGAATTCATTCGCTCCGCGTCTCCGCGCTTCATGCGATCGCCGCCCCTGGCCGCGGAACCGAATCCGCGGAATCCACGCACGCTCACTGGCCCCTCCCGATGCGGCGAAAGTACTCGGCGGCGGCGGGGTCGGCCGTGGACGGCAGGGGGCGCGCGGCGGCACCGGCCGGGGGCGCCAGGCGCTCGCGGGCGCGGCGCAGCAGGTCCCGCGCGCGGTCCGCACGGCCGGCGCCCGCCTCGTTGGCCGCGCGGGCGATGAGCGCCGCCGCCTCGCGGTCCGCCGCCCGGTCGCCCAGGGCACGCGCCGCCAGGTTCGAGATCGACAGCGACGACTCGCGCGGTGGGCGACGGCCCAGCCCGGCGGC
>NZ_DASURI010000267.1:0-4633 GCF_036280135.1 Longimicrobium sp. | reverse complement strand
TCACCAGCAGGAACGCGGGGCCGTCCGCCGACAGCAGATCATCCAGCGCGGCATCCAGCTCCGCCGGGTCCTCCACGCGGCGCACGTGCGGATAGCCCGCGCCCCGCGCGATGGCCGCGAGGTCCACCGTGTCCGCGAGGGAGCGCTGGCCGCCCGTGGACCCGTACGCCTGGTTGTCTAGGACGACGTGGAGAAAGCGGCCAGGCGCGCGCTCCGCCACCATCGGCAGGCCGCCGAGGCCCATCAGCAGGTTGCCGTCGCCGTCCAGCACGACCACGCGCCGCTCCGGTTGCGCCAGCGCGAGCCCGAGGCCGATGGACGCGGCGAGGCCCATCGACCCGATCATGTAGAAGTTCTCCGCCCGGTCCGCCGCGCCGAACGCCTCGCGGCTCAGGAACCCGTTGGCGGAGACGACCAGCTCGTCCCCCAGCCGCGCGAGGACGGCGGCGATGGCCTTTGCCCGCGTCATCCCTTCACCATCCCTTCGCGGAGGAGCAGGACGACGGGCGAGCGGCGGGCGGCGGGCTCGGCGGCGGCGCGGGCCACGTCCGCCTCCACCGTCTCCGGCTCGGCGGCGACGAACGGAAGCTCCAGCGCGCGGAGCACGTCCAGCATGGTCCGTCCCGTCTGCACGTGCTCCGGCGCGTCCGGCCCGTGTCCCCGCCAGCCGACGATGAGCAGCATGGGCACCTGGTACAGCACGGCGAGGGAAAGGATGGCGTTGAGCGACGTGCCAAAGCCGCTGTTCTGCATCAGCACGGCGGGGCGGCGGCCGCCCAGCCACGCGCCCACGCCCGCGCCCACGGCCAGGTCCTCGCGCGGGGCCGGCAGGTAGCGCGCGCGGTCCGCCTCCAGGCAGGCGAACGCCGCGCCGAAGGTGGAATCCGGCACGCCGCTGAAGAAGTCGTATCCCGCGTCCGCCAGCAGTCCGCAAAAGCGCGATCCCGTCATCACGCCGCCCCCGCCGTGGCCAGCGGACGGCGCGCGGGATCGGCCGCGTGCGCCGCCGCCATCGTCCCCGACAGCTCCAGCACCGTGGCCACGGTCGCGATGCGCTCCTCCACGGAGGTGCTGCACCCGTTGCGCAGGATCTCGTCCGCCGTTTCCTGCATGGCGCGAAGGGCGCTGCGCAGCCCGTGGTTGGCGTAGATGACGACCTTTACGCCGAGGTCCTCCAGCTCCGCGGCCGTCACCGTGTGGTAGGTCGTGGGGACCAGGACGAGGGGCGCGCGGCCATCCCAGCGGCGGACGACCTCCAGCAGCCGGCGCGGCAGGGCCTCGCTGCTGTGGACGAGGATGGCGTCCGCGCCGGCGTCGGCGTAGGCGCGGGCCCGCTCCAGCGCCTCGCCGGGCGACTGGCCGGCCACGAGCGCCTCCGTCCGCGCGATGACGGCGAAGTCCGCACCGGCGCGGGCGTCGCGGGCGCGCTGGATCTTCTCCACGAACTCGTCCACGGAGACCAGCTCATGCGCGCCGGGCGCGAAGGAGTTGAGCTTGGGAAAGCGCTTGTCCTCGATGCAGACGGCGGCCACGCCCGCGGCCTCGAAGCGGCGGGCCATGTGGGCGCAGTTCTCGGCGTTGCCGTAGCCCGTGTCGCAGTCCGCCACGATGGGGATGCGGACGGCGTACGCCATGGACTGCGCGGCGGCCAGCTGCTCGGCCATGCCCAGCACGCCCGCGTCGGGCACGCAGTGCGCGGCGGCCAGCTCGAAGCCGCTGGACCAGACGCCGTCGAAGCCGGCGCGCTCGGCGACGAGCGCGCCCAAGGCGTCATGTGCGCCCAGCAGCCGGACGATGCCGGGGCGCGCGAGCAGCTCGCGCAGGCGGCGCGCGGGGGTGGGACCGTTCATGGGAGGATCCCTGCGTTTGAGGGAGGAAGATCGATGGGGAGCGATGAACGACGCGGCGGCTACGGCCAGGCGCCGTGATCAGGATGGCACCGCGATCAGGACGGCACGGCGCGCAACGCGTCGCTCCAGACCCAAGAGTGATGCCAGGTCGCGTCTCAGTACAGGTGACGCGGCGCCCCAGCCACGGCGAATGAATTCGCGGCTATGACAACGTGATGTCGGCCTGCGCCGACGGCTCCTGCCGCACGCCGTCATGGTGCGCCGAAGCCGGACCCGCGACGTAAGAGGCCGCCCTGGTGCACTCCGGCGCCCCGCTCTGGGGCAGTCCGCGCAGGCGGACTTCGCGAACTTCCAGCGGCGAATTCATTCGCTCCGGCTGGGGGCGGCGATCACGCTCCGCACCGGCCCCGCGCGAGGGCCCCTCCCGCTCGTCGACTCGCGACCTCCCCCGCTGCGCGGGGAGAGGTGGGCCGGCGGGAGGGCTCGTGGCGGCGCGGCGGCCCTGGACGGATCCCCGCCCGGCGTGGCCTACGCGGCGGCGGCCACGGCATCGCGCAGGGTGCGAGGCACCACGCCCAGCTCGCGCACGGCGCGGACGATGGCGGTCAGGTCGTCGTGCAGCCGGCGGACGTCCTCTTCCGCGCGGCTCAGCGGGCTCGTTCCCGGCCACGCCTCGGACGAGTGGAACATCACGTTGATGATGCGCGCGCCCTGCCGCACGAGCGACCGCGCCGCGGCCACCAGCAGCGCGCGCGGATGCTTGAGCGGCCGCACCCAGACCAGGCGGTGGAGACCGGCCGCGTCCAGCGCGCGGTACGCCCAGCGGCTGGCGTGGTCCGCCGGGCTGCGCGCGCCGGCCAGCCGCGCCACGCCCGCGCCGACGGTCCCCGCCCCCAGCAGCCCCAGCGGCGTGATGGAGACGGGCACCTCCCACAACGGGCCTTCGCGGTACGGCTGGGCGGGGCCGGCGCGCAGGTGCCGGCGAAAGTCCGGCCCGGGCGCGCGCAGCCCGTTGCGGTCGCGAAAGTCGATGCCGGGCGGGATGCTGCTGTCGATCCGGTAGCCCAGCTCCGCCAGGTGCTCCAGCTCGATGGGGTCCACGCCCCAGCGGCCCGCGCGGTAGCTCACGGGCCGCGCGCCGAACGCATCCTCGTGCGCGGCCACGAGGGCGCGGTGCTTGGCCAGCCGCTCGTCGCGCGGGTACTCGTAGATGAACGGCCGCGCGCCCGCATCCACCGGGACGAACGGCGGCGTTTCCCACCCGTGCAGGTGCCCGGCGATCTCGTCGCCTTCGCCGGCGGCCGCGCGCAGGACTGCGGCGCTTTCCGGGTCGCGCGCGATGGCGTACGACGTCATCCAGGTGACGGGCGCGCCCAGTGCGCGGCAGTGGTCCTTGAGGCGGTTGAGCCCGCGGGTGTTGGCGAAGGTAAAGGGGGGAAGCCGCCCGCCGGACGGGGGTGCCCACTGGTCGTCCGGCTCCGTGTCTACCGTGATCACCAGGCTCGCGCCCAATCCGCCTCCGCTCATCCAGGATTGAACCTGCTACAACCGCTCGACGCAGAGTAACCGGAAACGAGAGCCCGTGTCAACGATCTCAACGTGCGGTTTTTCCGGAAAAAAGAAAACTGCATTCTCACGCAGAGGGAGCAGAGGCAGCAGAGTACTTCGTCGCGCGATGAAGTACTCTGCGCCCTCCGCGGCTCTGCGTGAGAATGCAGTTGCTGTTCTTTAGCGCCAGACAGCGGCGGTTTCCGCGCGGATGGTGGCGGGATCAGAGGCGAGAAGGCGCGCCAGCAGCGTCGGCTCCACGTCCGCGGGCGGGACACCGGCGGCCGCGCGGGCCTCCGCGAAGGGATCGGCACCGCGATACGGGCCGGCGCACAGGAAGTTGGGCGGATGCGCGAGACCGAACATCCGCTCCAGCACGCGCGCCACGACGAGCGTGTAGCGGATGGCGCCCTTGCCGTTCAGCACGCCGCCCACGCCGGCGCGAACGAGAAAGACGGGCGCGAAGACGTTCGGCGTGACGCGGCCGCGGTGCGCGTGCAGGAACGCGAGCAGCTCGTCCTCCCCCGCCCCGCCCACGGAGACGGCGAACGGCACGGGCCCCGCGCCCTCGATCACGTAATCCGCCCCGCGCCGCACGACGCGGACGGGAAAGCGGATGCCGGTCTCCGGGTCCGTCACGGCCAGCGGCAGGTGGCCGGGCTCGCGCGGGCCCATCCCGCAGTCGTGCGGCGCGGATTCGCGGATGGCCTCGTTCGCCGCCTCCACGAAGCCCGCGTTCTCGCGGACGAACGGCACCAGCGTCTCCGCGACGATGCGCATCATCCCCGGCGCGTCCCACAGCGCGCCGAGGGGGACGAGCGGCGTCCGATATTCCAGCCGCCGCAGCGTGCGCGCCGTCCACAGCAGGTTGAAGTCGCCTGCGTGCTCCGCGCGCGCCGCGGCGAACGCGTAGTCCGCCCAGACCTCGTCCAGCGCTCGGCGCGCCGCCCGCGCGTCGAACGACGGCACCGCGCGCGACGTGAGCGTGATGGCGCCGCGCAGGTCCGCGCGGATGCGGTCCAGCGCGGCCGCGTCCGGCGGCGGAACACAGCGCAGGTCCTTCTTGCCATGCGCGCGGCGACCGGGATGGAACCGCAGCGTCAGCCGCGGGTCGGTGGCGGACGGATCCGGATTGGGCAGGTCCGTGCGGCTGAACAGGCGGTCGCTGGCGAACGTGTCGTACTCCACCCACGCGCAGAAGGCGGGCGCGCGGCATCCGTCCAGTGCATCCACCT
>NZ_DASURI010000266.1:0-6074 GCF_036280135.1 Longimicrobium sp. | reverse complement strand
GGTGCACGTGCGCGACAACGGCCTGGGCGTGCCCCGGGAGGCGCGCGCCGCGCTCTTTCAGCGCTTTTACCGCGCCCACGAGGAGACGGTGACGGGCGAGGAGGGCACGGGGCTGGGGCTGGCCATCGTCCGCGAGACCATGGAGTCCGTCGGGGGCCGCGCGTGGGCGGAGTTCAGCGGCGGCCACGGCTCCACCTTCGCGCTCGCGTTCCCCTGCGTGGCCCCGGCGGAGACGGACGCGGATGGGGATGCGGATGCGCCGGCCAAAGCGCAGACCGCGGCGGACGGTCGCTGAGCCCGCACTCCCGACGTCCAGCCCGTCGACAAACATCGCAATCCGCACAAGAACTGCGCACAGGCGATGATTTCCTGAGGGAGCGCCGCGTGGAACTCGCCCGTTCACGTGAGGACGGGCGCGACCGAAGGATCTCCTTCGCCGAGCAGGGAGGTCGCGACTGGACGCGGTCCTTGCCAGGGCGAGAAGATCCTTCGGGGCCGCACACCTTCGGCACGGTCGAGCTCGCGAGGGCCCCTCAAGAAACAACTGCTTTCCCGGATGAGGTGTCCGGCGCGAGGTGATGCTTGTACGCGAACGGCGCCGCCCATGACGTGGAGCGGCGCCGTTCCGCATCTGCCGATGTCCATCCGGATCACGCCATCCGCGGCACCTCGACGGGGCGGCCGGTGCGCGCGGCCTCGTAGATGGCCTGCATGATGGCCACGTCGCGCATCCCCTCCTCGCCCGGCGTCCTGGGATCGCGGTCGTGCATCACGCACTCGGCAAAGTGGTCCATCTCCGACGCGAACTGGTTGGTGGGGCGAATCTCCCGCTGCTCCACGGCCTGCTCCGTCTTGAGCAGCAGCCGGTTGCCGTAGTACTCCGTGGCGGGATCCAGCTCGATCGTCCCTTCCGTGCCCATCACCTGCAGGCGCTTGGTGTTCTTGTACTCGTACGACGAGTTGAAGCTGCTGCGCGTGCCGTCCTCGAAGCGCATGGCGTAGTCCACGCCCGTCTCCACGGTGATGCGCGGATCGTCCGCGCGGCGCAGGGTGGCCGTGACCTCCACGGGCTCCCTGCCCAGGAGAAAGCGGGCCGTGTTGATGTTGTAGATGCCGATGTCGTACAGGCTTCCGCCGCCCGCCAGCTCCTGCCGCGCGCGCCACTGGTCGCGCGGCTTGTCCAGCTCCAGCATCCGCCCGTGCTCCCCCGCGATGGACTGCACGTCGCCGATGCGCCCCTCGGTGATCATCTGCCGGGCCAGCAGGGCGTGCGGCTCGAACTGCGCGCGGTAGGCGATCATCAGCTTGCGGCCGGCGGCGCGGCAGGCCTGGATCATGGCCCGGCAGTCCTCCACCGAAACGGCCATGGGCTTTTCGCACAAGACGTGCTTTCCCGCCCCCGCGGCGCGGAGGGTCCAGTCGCGGTGCAGCGCGTTGGGCAGGATGACGTAGACCACCTGCACGTCGGGGTTGTCGCGGATGCGGTCGAAATCCTCGTACGAGTACACGCTGGACGGGGCCACGCCGTACGCCCGCGCCACCTCGCGCGCCTTGTCCGCGTTGCCGCTGACGACGGCGCTCAACCGGCACATGCGCGTGTCGCCGATGGCGGGAAGGATCTGGTTGAGGGCAAAGTCGCCCAGGCCAACGATGGCCCATCCCACGCGCTGGTCGGGCGGCAGGGGAAGCGGGTTCTCCAGCTCCGGCATGGGCCGGCCGATGGCGCGCACCTCCTGCGGCGTCCCGTTTTGCGCCACGCCGGCGCCCGTCCCGGCGGAGGCACTCGCCTGCGCCACGGACGGCGTCGCGCTCATGGCCGCGCCCAGCAGCCCGCCCGCGGACGCCAGGACGAAGTCGCGCCGCGAGAGCCCGTCGAAGTTGGAAGCCATCCTCACGCTCGCCCAAAAGGTTTGTCGAAGGTTTGAACGGGCGGAGGGGTTCGCAAGCGGGGGGCCACCCCCGGCACACGACGCGGCGGGCGCGCATCGGGCGCCGCCGCGGCACGCGACGCGCAGGGGAGCGCCGGCCTCGTTCCGTCCCGCACACGACGGTGATCACGCACCGGGGCGTGACGCGCCCGCTGACCCACGGAGCTCCCATGACGACGACCCTTTCCCAGTCCGGGATCCCTCCGCGCGCGGCGGGGCGGCCGCGGCGGCAGCGGATCGCCTCCAGCCGCAACCACGGCGGATGGGTGGAGATGGCGCCCGGCGTGTGGTACCTGACCATCGGCTTCGTCAACGCGTACGCCGTGGGCGACCCGGCCGGGCGCTGGGTCCTGGTCGACACGGGGCTGCCCGGCACGCACGGCTTTACCCGCGCGGCCCTGGCGCGGCGGTGGGGCGCGGACGCGCGTCCGTCGGCCATCGTCCTCACGCACGGGCACTTTGACCACGCGGGCTCGGCGCGGGCGCTGGCGGAGGCGTGGGACGTTCCCGTCTACGCCGGCCCGCTGGAGCTGCCCTACCTCACGGGCCGGTCGGACTACCCGCCGCGCGACCCCAGCATGGGCGGCGCCATCGCGCAGATGTCGCGCCTGTTTCCCACGTCGGGCATCGACCTGCGCGGCCGCGTCCACGCGCTGCCGGACGACGGGACCGTGCCGGAGATGCAGGGGTGGCGCTGGCTGCACACGCCGGGGCACACGTCCGGGCACGTGTCGCTCTTTCGCGCGGCCGACGGCGTGCTGATCGCGGGCGACGCGCTCGCGACCCTGGACATGGACGCGTGGGCGTCGCACGTGACGGAGCACCGCGAGCTGGACCGGCCCGCGGCGCCGTTCACGACGGACTGGCAGGCGGCGCGGCGCAGCGTGGGCCGCCTGGCGGACCTGGCGCCGTCGGTGATCGGCGCGGGGCACGGCATTCCCCTCGCGGGGGCGGGCCTCGCGCGGGACCTGCGCCTGCTGGCGGCCACGCTCCCCGTGCCGGCGCACGGCCGCTACGTGGCGCGTCCGGCCCGGGCGGACGAGTCGGGCGTGGTCTGGGTGCCGCCCCCCGTCCCCGATCCCCTGCTGCCGCGGCTCGCGGTGGCCGGCGCGGCGGCGGCGGCCGTGCTGCTCCTGGCCCGCGCCGCGCGCCGCCGCTGATGCCGGTCCGCGGCCGCATCCTCTTCCGGGACCGGATGAGCGGATCAGGATGCATGCACAATCCTTGTGCATGCATGTTGCACCGGGCGCGGGCCACCGTCCGGCAGCGTACGGATCCATCCGTTCGATCGATCCGTTCGCGCCGGACGTCCGCCGACGCGCCTCCGGGCTCGCGGCGGATTCGTGGGGAAGGGAGGAGGGCGGCCGCGGCACGTGCCCGGCCGGCGGATGACAACGCTGCGAGGGGAGATGCGATGATGCGGATGACGAAGACGGGCGCGGGCTGCCTGGCCCTGGCGGTGGTCCTGGCGGCCTGCGGCGGTGGGGACGCGGAAGAGGCCGCGCCCGGCGCGGACACGACCGCCGCCACGACGACGGTGCCGATGCCCATGGACTCCGGCCAGATGTCCGCCGACACGGGGACGGGCGGCATGACGGGCGGCGCGCCCGTCACGGTGGCCATGCGCGACGCGCAGGGCCGCGACCTGGGCTCCGTCACGCTGGCCGAGTCCGCTCAGGGCGTCACGCTCACGGGCAGCCTGCGCGGCCTTTCGCCGGGCGAGCACGGCATCCACGTGCACACCACCGGCCGGTGCGAGCCGCCGTTCGAGAGCGCGGGCCCGCACTGGAACCCCACCAGCAAGCAGCACGGCACGCAGAACCCGCAGGGCCCGCACCTTGGCGACATGTCCAACCTCACCGTGGGCGCCGATTCCAGCGTGATGGTGCAGGCCACCACGGCGGGCGGCACGCTGCGCGGGGCCAACGCGCTGCTGGACGCCGACGGCGCGGCCGTGGTCATCCACGCCGGCGCGGACGACTACCGCACGGACCCGTCGGGCCAGTCCGGCGACCGCATCGCCTGCGGCACGGCCATGGCTTCGTAACGCCGGACCGAGCGTCAAAACGGGGCCGGGCGCATTCGCGTCCGGCCCCGTTCGCTTTGCATCCCACCACCCCGCCGTGCGGAAGTCGGCCCCGCGGATCCCGCCATACAGTGCCATCACCCGCACGGGTGCTGGTTTCTGCAACAGTTCCGGAACCCTGCCCACAATCTGTTGCTCATAATGCAACAGTTTGGGTCCGGGGTTTGCTTGGCTCCCTGCCCGGCGGTCCGCGGCAGTTGATGCGGGCGGTCCGCGGCCGTGCCCCGGGACACTCGTCCGGGGGAGCTCGCCGCCGCGGTGAGAACGGGAGGAGGAGGACGGGATGGCGACCCACCTGCGAAACGCATCGACCCTGTGCGCGGCTGCCCTGCTGGCCGCATGCGCGCCTTCCGGCGGCGCAATGCAGCCGGGTGCCATGCCCATGGATCCCGGCGCGGCGGCCACGCTGGCCCGCGCCGACGCGGACATGCGCGCCGTGCTGGAGCAGCACATGGCGCTGGGACCCAGGCCCATCGAGACGCTCACGCCGCAGGAGGCGCGGGTGCAGCCCACGCCGGCGGACGCGGTCCGGGCGCTGCTGGAGCGGATGGGGCGCAGCACCGCGCCGGAGCCCGTGGGCCGCGTGGAGGACCGCGCCATCCCTGGCCCCGGCGGCGCCATCCCCGTCCGCGTCTACACGCCGGCGGGCACCGGCCCGTTCCCCGTCGTCGTCTACTCGCACGGCGGCGGCTGGGTGATCGCCACCATCGACACGTACGACGCGTCCGCGCGGGCGCTGACCAACGCGGCGCAGGCCATCGTCGTCTCCATCGAGTACCGCAAGGGTCCCGAGAACCCGTTCCCGGCGGCGCACGATGACGCGTTCGCCGCGTACCAGTGGGTGCTGCAGAACGCGGCCTCCCTGGGCGGCGACCCCATGCGCGTGGCCGTGGCGGGCGAGAGCGCGGGCGGCGGGCTGGCCGTGGCCACGGCCATGATGGCGCGCGACCGCAACGTGCGCATACCCGTGCACGTGCTGGCCGTGTACCCCATCGCCGACGGCGACACCGAGTCTCCGTCGTACGTGGAGAACGCCAGGGCCAAGCCGCTCAACCGGCCCATGATGGAGTGGTTCTTCCGGCACTACCTGCGCGGCCCGCAGGACGCGCGCGACCCGCGCATCTCGCTTGTTCGCGCGAACCTGGACCGCATGCCGCCCACCACCATCATCCTGGCGCAGATCGATCCCCTGCGGTCCGACGGCGAGGAGCTGGGCGCGCGGCTGCGGCAGGCGGGCGTTCCCGTGCAGGTGCACGTGCACCAGGGCGTGACGCACGAGTTCTTCGGGATGGGGGCCGTGGTGGCGGATGCGCGCACGGCCGTGCAGCAGGCGGGGACGGCCCTGCGCGGGGCGTTCGCCCGGTGAGCGAGGGGCCCGGGACGCGCATCCCGCTCCCGCCGCGGACGGAACCCGTGGGGGACGCGGACGGCCACGCGTGCGCCGGCGTGGTGGCCGCGTTCCTCGAGCGCACGGCGGGGTTGACGTGCGAGGCGGCGGCGGAGGTGGCCGGCGTGCGGCCGGACACCATCCGCAAGTGGCGGCGTCGCCTGCCGCGGTGGCTCAAGGCCAGCATCGCGCGCCGCCTGGCGCGGCTCCCGGGCGACGCACCGCCCCTGGCGGACGGCTTGGGCGCGGCGTTCCGGCGCGTGCTGCGCCCCCCCGCCGGCGATCCCCGCGCCTGACCCCGCGCGGATGGGGACGTGACGACAGCCGCCGTGCCCCGTCGCACGGCGGCCGTCGTCGCGTTCTCGACCCACGGCACGAGTCCCATTCTCGAACCGGCACACAAGCGTCATCCTGAGGAGCCGCCGCGCGACCTACGGTCCATGGCGGCGACGAAGGATCTTGCCCGCAACGCTCGGCGGCGGCCCCTGGTGCACGGGGTCTGCTCCGAGTCTCGCACGCAAGATCCTTCGGTCGCGCCGGAGTGCTGTGTGCGTTCAGGTTACGCGCGGCGCTCCCTGAATAGGAAGCCAGGGCTGGCCTCGTGCGTGGAGGCGACACCGCGCGAGCGCCCCCTCCGCTCGCCTAGGCTCGCACCTCCCCCAATAACCCCTGG
>NZ_DASURI010000265.1:0-9970 GCF_036280135.1 Longimicrobium sp. | reverse complement strand
ACTTCACCTCGCCCTCGGGCACGTCGCCGGCCGCGCGCGCCACCTCGCCCGTCCACAGGTGAAAGTGCTCGTGGGCGATGAGGCCCAGCGCCCACAGGTCACCCGTAAGATCCATCTCCGGGCGGGGATAGACGACCATGGCATCCTTCACCACCGTGCCGCCCGCGCTCGTCTCCTTGCCGGGGAGCAGCACGACAGTCAGCCGGCGTGTGGGATATCCGCTGCCCACGGTCGCCACCTGCTGCCGCAGCAGGCGCTCCACGGCATCCGCGAACGCGCCGTCCGTGAACGACCACGCGCCCTGGGACAGAAAGGTGACGGGCACCCCGTCGATCTCGCGCGACTGCCGGCGAAAGTCGCCCGCGGCGAGGGCGGAGTTGCGCAGCGCGTCCACGTCCGCCAGCAGGGTGTCGGCGCCCCAGCTTGCGTGCGTCGTGCGATACGGACCGGCATCCACCGCCACGCGGACAGGCAACGCGCTGAGCGCATCGGATTCCGGGCGCAGGAGATACGCCTGTCCCCAGAGGAACGCCCACGTGTCGAAGAGCGTCGGCTGGAACTGCCCGTCCTCCTCGTCGCCCATGAACGACGGCTTCGCGTGGCGGACGGTGTACGCCAGCCGGAACGGCCGCCGCGCGCCGGAGGTCACCACCCATCGTCCTCCATCCCGCTTCGCGACCGTGAGGGAACTGCCGGCCGCGTCCGTCGCTGCGAGCTCGCCGACGTTGTCGCCATAGTTGCTGACGCCGGCCCAGTCGCCGATCTCGAACGCGGCGGAATCGGCCTCCGCGCCCGGAACGCAGATGCCCACGCGCACGGCGCCGGGCTGAAACGCGATGTCGTAGCGGAGCGTGGAGGCGGGACACGATGCCGGCGCCTGGGCGGCGGCCGGAGCAGCGGCGAGCGAGGTCGCCGCGAACAGCAGGATGTGTCGGAGCATCGGGAACGACAGGAGGAGTGGAGCAGAGTTGCAGACTGAGTTGCGGTCCGGCGCCAGAAGGTTGCCTCCGCCCCGCCTTGAGCAATGACCGGTGCGGCGCCAACTCGCTGGAGCGAGGTGCGCGCGAGGGCTTATCTACCTGGCCGCCTACCGCTACAAAGCGCGCGAGGTAGTGCGCCGGCTGAGCCTGGCCACGGCGTGAGGCGAGAACGGCAGCCGCGGACGAGAGCGTTCGCGGCTGCCGTTGTATGTGGATGGTTGGTGCGGCTCAAAGCCGGTCGTACTCGTCCGGCTCCACATCCGGCACCTCCGCCAGCGCAGCTTCATAGGCTTGTCGGCTCGCGCGACGAGCACGCTCCTGCAGGTACTCCTCTGTCATCAACGCAGACATCTTCTCCGCAACAGCGGTCGCGACAAACTGGTTTATGGAGATGCCTTCTCGGGAAGCAAGGTCCTTGACTCCCTTGTGGAGCGAGTCAGGAAGACGAAGGCTCAGCGTGCTCATCGTAGTCTCCGATGTGTCTGAGAAATGCACCAGGCGTGATCGCCCGCACTCCAAAACGTTCACTCCCGGCGAAATCCCGCTCGTTATGGGTGACGATGTACTGACACCCAGCCGTCACGGCCAGTTCCAACAGCATGTCGTCACCCGGATCTTTCAAATACGGACGCCACAGAAAGAAGATCTCGTGGTGGCGCCCGACCGCGCAGTGGTAGTCCAGGACGGCAGCAATCGCGCCGGACGACACGGGAATGCGGAGTTCGGGGCGAAGGAGCACAGCCTCGTATTCAAGAACTAGCGGTACCGACAAGTTGATGTTGAATGGGCCGGTACCAACCAGCGCCAGTAGCCGAGCACTCGCTCCACGTCGGGAGCGAAGGCCGGCAACAAGCACGTTGGTGTCGAGCACTACCTCAGGTGCAGCCATTCGGTATCATATACAATACCGCTTCTTGTTTCAAGTGGGACTAGGCGGTGCGGAGTACGGTGCGGATGTTGCCGCGCCATCTCGGCCTCGGCGCTCGGGACGGGCCTTTACGCCCGCGGCGCCTTTCCGAGAGGGAGGCAGATGGCACATCCAGGCAGCCCCGATCCTCACTCCGCGGTCGTGCCCGTCTCCGGCCAGGCGAACGGCGCCGATCCGCATCCCGCGGCGCCGACGCTGGACTTCTGGGCGGTGTTCGAGTCCGCGCCGGACGCGTACCTGCTGCTGGCGCCCGATCCGCCGCGCTTCACCATGGTCGCGGCCAACGAAGCCCGCCTTCGCGCCACGCTCACCCGGCGCGAGGCCGTCGTCGGCCATCCGCTCTTCGACGTGTTCCCGGACAATCCCGACGATCCCGGCGCGACGGGCGTCCGCAACCTGCTGGCCTCCCTGGACGAGGTGATCCGGACGGGCAAACCGCACCGGATGGCCCTGCAGAAGTACGACATCCGCGCCCCGGACGGCACCTTCGAGGAGCGCTACTGGGACCCGCTCAACTCGCCCGTCTTCGACGACCGCGGCGAGCTGGTCTACATCATCCACCGGGTGGAGGACGTCACGGAGCAGGTTCGCGCGGAGACCCGGCTGCGCATCCTGGAAAACGTGGTGACCACGGCCAACGACGCGGTGATGGTCACCGAGCCGGAGCCGCTGGACGGCGAGGGGCCGCGCATCGTCTACGTGAACGCGGCGTTCACGCGGATGACCGGCTTCGCGCCCGAGGAGGTGATCGGCAGGCCGACGAAGATGCTGCTGGGGCCGGAGGCGGACCCGGAGACGGTGGGGCGCATCCGCGAGGCGCTGCGGCGGCGCGAGCCCGTGCGCGCCGAGCTGCTGAACCATCGCAAGGATGGCAGCCCGTTCTGGGTGGAGGTGAGCATCGCGCCCGTGCTGGACCAGGACGGGCGCGTGATGCACTTCACCTCCGTGCAGCGTGACGCCACCGAGCGCCGGCAGGCCGAGGAGACGGCGCTGCGCCTGGCCCGCGAGACGGCGGCCCGGGAGGAGGAGGCGCGCGCCCGCCGGGAGATCGAGGGGATCCTGGGACGGCTGCGCGAGAGCGAGGAGCGCTACCGGCTGCTGGTGGAGACCATCCCGCAGCACGTCTGGAGCGCGGACGCCGAGGGCAGCCACACCTACTTCAGCCCGCACTGGTACGCGTACTCCGGCGCCACGTTCGAGGAGGGCCGCGGCGAGAACTGGCTCCAGTTCGTCCACCCCGACGACCGGGAGCGCACCCAGGCGCACTGGCGGCACGCGCTCGCCACGGGTCAGCCCTACTCCATCGAGAACCGCCTCCGCGGCGCGGACGGCGAGTACCGCTGGTTCATCGGCCAGGCGGTGCCGCAGCGCAACGAGGCGGGCGAGATCACCGGCTGGTTCGGTACGCGGACGGACATCTCCGAGCGAAAGCGGCTGGACGAGGAGCGCGAGCGGCTGCTGGCGCGGGAGCGGGCGTCGCGCGAGCAGGTCACGACGCTCCTGGAAAGCATCACCGACGCCTTCGTGGCCGTGGACCGGGCGTGGCGCTACACGTACGTGAACCGCGAGGCGGAGCGGCTTCTCCACAAGCCGCGCGCGGAGCTCCTGGGCCGGACGATCTGGGAGGTCTTTCCCGAGGCCGTCGGCTCCGAGACGGGGGTGCGGTACGAGCGGGCCATGGCCGAGGGGGTGACGGCCTCGTTCGAGAGCTACTCCGCCGCGCTCAGGATCTGGACGGAGGTCCACGCGTACCCGTCGGCCGAGGGGCTGTCCATCTTCTTTCGCGACGTGACCGCCCGCAGGCAGGCGGAGGAGCGGCTGCGCGAGAGCGAGGAGCGCTACCGCCTGCTGGCCGACCTCATCCCGCAGTACATCTGGACCACGGACGCCAACGGCTACCACCGCTACTTCAACCGCCGCTGGTTCGACTTTACCGGCACCACGCTCGAGGAGACGGTGGGCGAGGGGTGGCTGCACTACATCCACCCCGACGACCGGGAACGGACGATCGAGCGCTGGGAGCACTCGCTGCGCACGGGCGAGCGGTACTCCATCGAATACCGCTTTCGCAATCAGCACGGGGACTACTGCTGGTTCTGGGGCCAGGCGGCGCCGCAGCGCGACGAGAACGGCGCCATCGTCGGCTGGTTCGGCACGCTCACCGACATCTCCGACCGCAAGCGGCTGGACGAGGAGCGCGAACGGCTGCTCCGCGCCGAGCGGGAGGCCCGCGCGCAGGTCACCACCATCCTGGAGAGCATCACCGACGCGTTCTTCGCCGTGGACCGGGCGTGGCGCTTTACCTACGTGAACCGCGAGGCCGAGCACCTGCTGCGGCGGCCCCGCGCGGAGCTCGTCGGCCGCAGCGTGTGGGACGAGTTCCCGGAGGCCCTCGGCGCCGCGTTCGAGCGCGAGTACCACCGGGCCATGCGGGAGCAGACCACCGTCCAGTTCGAGGAGTACTTCGGGCCCCTGGACGCGTGGTTCGACGTCCGCGCCTATCCCACGCCGGATGGGCTTTCCGTCTACTTCAGCAACGTCACCGAGCGCAAGCAGGCCGAGCAGGCGCTGCGGGAAAGCGAGGAGCGCTTTCGCGCGCTGGGCAACAGCATCCCGCAGCTGGCCTGGATGGCGGACCCCACGGGCTGGATCTTCTGGTACAACGAGCGCTGGCACGAGTACACGGGCACCACCCTGGAAGAGATGCAGGGCTGGGGATGGCAAAAGGTCCATCACCCGGACCACGTGGCGCGCGTCGTCGAGGGGATCAGGCACTCGTTCGATACGGGCGAGCCCTGGGAGGACACCTTTCCCCTCCGCGGCCGGACCGGCGAGTACCGCTGGTTCCTTTCCCGGGCGGTGCCCATCCGCGACGAGCAGGGAACGGTGGTGCGGTGGTTCGGCACCAACACCGACGTCACGGCCGAGATGGAGGCGGCGGCGGAGCGGGAGCGGCTGCTGGAGGCGGAGCGGGACGCACGCGCCGAGGCCGAGCGGCGGCGCGAGGAGCTGGAGCGGGTGACGGAAAGCCGCACGCGTCTGATGCGGGGGTTCTCGCACGACGTCAAGAACCCGCTGGGCGCGGCGGACGGATACGCGCAGCTGCTGGAGGAGGGGATCTTCGGCGCGCTGTCCGAGAAGCAGGTGGACAGCGTGGGCCGCATCCGCCGCTCCATCGCCACCTCGCTGCACCTGATCCACGACCTGCTGGAGCTGGCGCGCGCCGAGGCGGGGCAGCTGGAGATCGAGTGCGTGGCCACGGACGTGTGCCGCGCGGCCCGCGAGGTCGCCGAGGACTTCCGGGCCCAGGCCATGGCCGCGGGGCTGGCCATCGACGCCCGCGTGCCCGAGGGGCTGCGGGCGGACACGGACCCCGTGCGGCTGCGGCAGATCCTGGCCAACCTGCTCTCCAACGCAGTGAAGTACGCGCCCCGCGGCCAAGCCACCATCGGCGCGGAGGTCCGGGACGGCGGTCCGCGCCCGGGCCAGTGGGTCGCCGTGCGCGTGACCGACTCGGGACCAGGCATCCCGGAGGAAAAGCGGGAGTCGATCTTCCAGGAGTTCACCCGGCTGGACCCGGAGGCGCAGCAGGGCGCGGGCGTGGGGCTCGCCATCAGCCGCCGCATCGCCCGGCTGATGGGCGGCGACCTGACCGTGGAGAGCGAGGTCGGTCGCGGCTCCACCTTTACCCTCTGGCTCCCCCCCGCCCCGCCGGCGTGACGGAACGCGAATTCGAGGACGCATGTCGAGACGCTCTGCCGCGGACGAGCCTGCTGGCCATGACCGCGGTCGTTCTCCGCGTCTCGCGAACCGGGCCCGACCGGATCGTGATCGCGCGTACGTCGCTGCTCGGCGATGTTTTTCTCAATTCTGCGCGGAGCGGTACAGCTCCGGCCTCTCCCGAAAGCGCGTACTACTTCTTTTTGCCGCCGCCGCGCGCACGCTTGCCGCGGTGCTGCCTTTCGTCTGCCCCGGCAGAACTGGACAACGCGACAATCTCCCGGAGAGCGCTCAGGATCAGCTGGTGGCGTTCACGGGTCAGCCAGCGCTCGTGCACGATTGCGAGAAGGAGGATCAGGATCAGTATCGACCCGGGTCCCACCCACATCCATCCGGGAAAGGCAATCGCGAGCGGCATTCCAATTCCCATGACCATCATCGCCTGTCCACAGAGATCGAGCGTCGTCCGGGATGCGTTGAACATCGCGGCTCCATCCGGGACAGGCGAGCGGCCCGCGTCTCGATCGCCCCGTCCCTCGTGTGGCGAGGTACCATCCGGAGACATGGCGCATTCCTCGGCTCGGGTATGTAAACTGGACGGCAGGCGGCGAGATGCACCGAATCGAAATTACCAAATACCGCCACCGCAAGGATCAGATTTTTCCCAGCATTACCAACGATTTTTCAGGCATCGGGCGCTTTACAAGCAATCATTACGGGTTTACCTTCGACTGTGTACTTGACGTCAAGTAGACACACCAAGTGAACAGGAGGCCGTGTCGGGGACAATCGGGACCGAGGCTCCGGCCAAGGGGGACCGCATCCCTGATTTGGAGACAAAGTAGACTCAGACGGAGGGAGCGGCAAGCACCGATGGATCATCGGACAGTGCCCCTGGAGGTGGTGCGCGAGTTTGCCCGTAGCCAGGCGGAGCTGAGCTCCATCCGCCATGTGGCCGAGGACGCGGGCGTCGGCAGGTCCACGATACACAAGTTCATCAGTGCCGGGACCATGCCTCACCCGCGCGTGCGCAGGCTGCTGGCCCTGTGGTACCTGCGGCGGCTGAGCGGAGTGGACGAGCTGGAGCTCATTCGACCGTATTCATCCGCGCTCGAAGTTGTGTTCGGCGAACTGCCTGAGCCGTTTCGGGGACGCGCGATGCTGGATGTGCTCGACGATGTGGATCGCGCTTACGTAGACGCGGGCGAGGAGACGCCACGCTGGGTAAAGGCGCTCCGCACGCGACTGGCCCGGACGCACGACCCGGCCGGCCTCGGCGGGAGATGAAGAAAGGCCCCGCTCGCGGTGACGAGCGGGGGCCTTTCTTCAAGCTTCTCCCGGGCATCCGTCCAACCGCGGGCGAGGCATCTCATGGAAGGGGAAAAGCCGCAGCAGTTCGCCGTGATCAGGCCCGCTCTTCCAACAAGCGGTCCTGGTGATCCTTGAACGTAGCCTGCGCCAACGACTCGTCTCGCACGTGGAGCTGCGCCAGACGCAGTCCGTCCGGCGACGCGCGGAATTCGCGTAGCGCTTCGTGTTGCACCAGGTCCGCATCACCGGCCGTGCGCTCATCTGCGAGCAGTCCCCTCCACTTGTCCAGAAAAGCTCCATAGCGCTCCGTCTGGTGTTCGTATTCGGATGGGTCCGGGGAGGGCAATCTCTCCAGCACGCCGTCCGTGTCCAGCAGCGTGGAAAGTTCGGCCCTCGCAACCGGCAGCGACTGTTGCAGAAAGACGAGTTGCCGCTGGTGCAGCTCCTTGAGCGCAGTCGCGCGAGCCCGCGCCTGCTTGAGGAGAAGCAGCTTGTGCTCCTGTTCAAGGCGCAGAGGGACGAATCCCGACGCAAGGTCATGACGATGCTGCACCAGCGCCAGCTCAATCCGTCGGACGGAGTCGCGCAGACCGGCTTCTGCAGCTTCCAGATCGCGGGAAAGTCTCTGCATCTCGGTGATGTCCCGCGCCATCGCGTTACGTGTGAGGTTGATCCGGATTACGACCTCATCGACCACGTTCTTCGCGAGCTGCTGCTGACGCGGGGTTGTGGGATTGGTGGTAAGACTGCGTGAAAACCAGCCTGCAAGCCTCGACGCGAAGCCCCGCGGCGAAGACACTTCATCACTGTGACGAAATGCCGTACCGCCTGGAGGGCCGTCTCTGGACCCTGTCCGGCTGGACGGAACATCATCCAGCGTGTGGTTGCGCTGGCGGGGTATGGGCCCAAGCGGGGGCGCATCTTCCCTCTGTCCATGAAGCCTGCCGAGCAGTCGCTGATAGGCTCCCTCGTCGGGAGGATCTCCACGAAAGTCGATGCCCAGGGGCCTTCCGAGACCGGTGGGAAGACTCTCCTCCCACGTCCCGGCCCTCAGGATGGGGATGAACTTTCGTGTATGGATGTCGCTGAGTCGTTGGGCGGTGATGATGTCGCCTTCGTAGCCGACACCCCCCTGGCGAGTGTCGGCCTTGACCTTGTATCGCGGAGTGCAGATGACGAGGACATGTTGGTTGTCACGGATCGCCGCCTCCATGAAGTAGGCAAGCTGATCTCCTTCAACGAGATGCCATTGATCAAGCGTTACGTCCACGCCATCCCCCCGCAGGCGGGCGGCGAAGTCCTTGACCCATGCGATGTGCTGCTCGTTATCCCAGGAGTATGAGACAAAGACTTTCGGATGAGACATAAATCCTCGCGTGAGGAGTCTGCTCGACAAGGTGCGATGCGCATCCAACTTAGGCCTGTGCTCCAGTGCCCGAAATGGGTGCAAGCTCGTGCGCTGTACGGGACTCCGCTCCGGACCACCCGATCGGAAGTGCCGCGCCCGCGTCGGGCCCGGGATGGACACGACCACCCGGGTCGCATGCCGATCCAGCGGATTCCGCGAGTTGCCCATCCCCACGTTTGACGGCAACGGCCCACCGTAGCCAGAATACCCCTGACGCCTGTCACCCACGCCAGACCGAGCCGATGACCGCCCTGCCCCGCTCCGCCGTCTTCGTCAACGCCGCCGAGATCGCGGCATGCACCGGCCCCGCCCGCGCGTCGGACGCCGGCGATCCCGCGGGCGTGCTGCGCGGCGCGGCCGTCGCGGTGGTCGATGGCGTCGTGCAGGCGCTGGGGCCGGTGGACGACGTGCTGGCCGCGCATCCGCACCTGGAGCGCGTGGACTGCGCGGGCGGCGTGCTCACGCCGGGGTTCGTGGACAGCCACACGCACGCCGTCTTTGGCCGCTACCGGGTGGACGAGTACGCGCTGCGCTGCACGGGCGTGCCGTACATGGAGATCGCGCGGCGCGGCGGCGGCATCAACGCGTCCGTCCGCGACCTGCGCGCGCGCGGCGAGGACGAGCTCGTGGAGATGGCCCTGCCGCGGCTGGAGCAGATGCTGCGCGGCGGCACCACGACGGCGGAGGTCAAGAGCGGCTACGGGCTCTCGACGGAGTCCGAGCTCAAGACGCTGCGCGCCATCCGCCGGCTGAACGGGATGCAGCCCATCGAGCTCGTCCCCACGTTCCTGGGCGGCCACGAGGTGCCGCCGGAGTACCGCGACAACCGCGCGGCGTACGTGGACCTGCTGGTGGAGGAGATGATCCCCGCCGTGGCCAGGGCGGGGCTGGCGCGGTTCTGCGACGTGTTCATGGAGCCCGGCGTGTTCGGGCGCGACGAGACGGAGCGCATCCTTCGCGCGGGGCTGGACCACGGGCTGCGGCCCAAGCTGCACGCGGACGAGCTGGAGGGGAGCGGCGGGGCGGAACTGGCGGCGGAGCTGGGTGCCGCCAGCGCCGACCACCTGGGCGACATCAGCGAGGCGGGGATCGCGGCGCTGGCGGCGTCTTCCACCGTGGCCACGCTGCTGCCGGCCACGCTTTTCTTTCTGGGCCGGCCGCGGTGGGCGCCGGGCCGGGCGCTGCTGGACGCGGGCGCGACGGTGGCGCTGGCCACGGACTTCAACCCCGGCAGCTCGCCCACGCCGTCCATGCACTTCGTGCTGACGGCCGCCTGCAGCCGCATGGGCATGAGCCCGCACGAGTCGCTGCGCGCGGCCACGGCCGGCGGCGCCGCGGCGCTGGAGCTGGCGGACGGGCGCGGGACCCTGGCCCCCGGCGCGCCCGGCGACCTGGTGCTCTGGCGCGCGTCGTCCGCCGCCGAGATCCCTTACCGCCTGGCCGCGCCCATCATCGAGGGCGTGTGGAAGGCAGGCGCGCGGGTGGTGTGATGCCGGACGATTCCGCGCCCGTGCTGTGCTGTGAGGACCTCGTCCGCGAATGCAGCCGATGCGGGGACACGGGCCGGCTCGAGGACGGAGCGGACGGCGCGGGATCGATGCGAAGGGCATCTGCACGCACGGC
>NZ_DASURI010000264.1:0-8210 GCF_036280135.1 Longimicrobium sp. | reverse complement strand
CGCACTTTCGCACTCCCGCACTTTCGCACTGCCGTTCACTCCCAGTGCGACGCCCCGGGCGTCACGCGCACTTCCTTGACGACGGCGATCTCGTCGCAGGCGTGCAGCTTGGGACAGTTGCGGCAGTCGCTCCACACCTTGGCCGGGAACATCTCCTTGGGCACGGTGCGAAAGCCCAGCCGGTGAAAGAAGCCGTCGCGCAGCGTAAGGGCGAACACCGTGTCGATGCCCAGCTCCTCCGCGTCCTCCATCAGCTGGTCCACGATGCGGCCGCCAATGCCCATCCCCTGCGTGGCCGGGTCCACCGCCAGCGAGATCACCTCCGCCAGCGTGGGGGAGAAGATCCGCAGGCCGCCGCATCCCAGCACGCGGCCGTGCTCGTCCACCGCCACGACGAACTCCCGGAACAGGCGCACGAGCTGCTCGCGCGTCTTGGGCAGCATCAGGTTCTGCGCGGCGAACCCGTTGATCATGGGCTCCACCTGCAGCATGTCGGCGATGGTCGCCGCGCGGACGTACACCGGTCCGTTGGGGTCCACCGGCGGCAGGCCCTTGAGCCCCGCGGAAACCGGGGGTGCGATCTGTACTAGCACGGAATCGCCTCCTCCAGCACCGCGACGCCGCGGCGCAGCTCGTCGTCAGAGATCACCAGCGGGGGAAGCAGACGGACGACATCCGCTCCCGCGCTCACCAGCAGCAAGCCCGCATCCTGCGCGCGGGCCACGATCCCCGCCGCGTCATCCACCTCCACCCCCCAGATCATCCCCGCGCCGCGCACGGCGCGGACGTTGGGCCGGCGCAGGGCCAGGGCGCCCAGCAGGTCCGCCAGCAGCGTCCCCTTGCGCCGCACCTCCGCCAGGAACGGCTCCGCGCCGATCTTGCGGCACGCCGCCAGCGCCGCCGAAGCCACCAGCACGCCGCCGCCGAAGGTCGATCCGTGGTCGCCCGGCTTGAGGGCCGACGCCACGGCCTCCGTCACCAGCACGGCGCCCATGGGCAGGCCGCCGGCGAGCGGCTTGGCCAGCGTCATGATGTCGGGCGCCACGCCCGCCGCCTCGTGCGCCCACAGGGTGCCCGTGCGGCCCAGCCCCGTCTGCACCTCGTCCATGATGAGCAGCGCCCCCGCCTCGTCGCACAGCCAGCGCAGCGACTTGAGGAACGCGGCCGGCACGGGCTTTACGCCGCCCTCGGCCTGGATGGGCTCGATGAGGACGGCCGCCGTCTTTCCCCGCGCCAGCAGGCGGTCCACTTCCGCCGTGTCGCCGATGTCGCAGAAGACGACGCCGGGCATGAGCGGGCGGAACGGGTCCTGGTACGCGGCGCGGTCCGTGGCGGCCAGCGCGCCCATCGTCCGGCCGTGGAAGCCGTTGCGGAACGCGATGATCTCGTGCCGGCCCTCGCCGGCCAGGCGGCGCGCGAACTTGATGGCGCCCTCGTTGGCCTCCGCGCCGCTGTTGCAAAAGAACACGCGGTCCGCGAACGAGTGCTCGGCCAGCCACCCCGCCAGCTCCGCCGCGGGCTGCGTGCGGAACAGGTTGCTCGTGTGGATGAGCCCGGCGTCCACGGCCCCGCGGATGGCCGCGGCCACGTCCGGGTCGCCGTAGCCCAGCGCGTTGACGGCGATGCCGCTGGTAAAGTCCAGAAAGCGGCGGCCGTCCTCCGCGATCAGCTCACAGCCTTCGCCGCCCACGAACGTCGGGCCGGAGGGCTTGTACACGCCCAGGAGGGCGGATTGGGTCTGCGTCTCAGTCGCCGGCATGGGCCGTCTCCCGTGTGATCTCGATGCGCGTTCCCGCGCCGGAATCCGTCAGCATCTCCAGGGCGCCGATGCGCACCCGGCCCACCCCGGCGGCCCGCGCCCGCATGGCCGCCCGCAGCTTGGGGCGCATCCCGCCGGCCGCCTCGCCGCTTTCCAGCAGGGCCGCGGCGTGCTGCGCGTCCAGCGCATCCACCCACGCCCCCCGCGCCTTTACCCCCGGCACGTCGCTCACGAAGAGCAGCTCCGCCGCGCCCATGGCCATGGCCACCGCCGTGGCGGCGTCGTCCGCGTTCACGTTCAATCCGCCGCCGTCCGGGCCGCGCGTCACGGGGCTCACCACGGGCGTCAGCCCCTGCGCCAGCAGCGCGTCCAGCAGCGCCGTCCGCACCTCCGTCACCTCGCCGGCCCGGCCCAGGGCGCCGCCCTGCAGCGGAACACCCCGCAGCAGCCCGCCGTCCTCGCCGCTGATGCCCAGCGCGTCCGCGCCGGCGTCCATCAGGGCGGCCACCCAGCGCTTGTTCACGCCGCCGCTCAGCACCATCCGCACGACCTCCATCACCCGCGGCGTGGTGACCCGCAGCCCGTCGCGCCACTCCGGCTCGATGCCCACGGCGCGCTGCAGCTCCGTCACGTCCTTGCCGCCGCCGTGGACGAGCACCGTCGGCACGTTGCTGGCGGCGATGCCGGCGGCCACCTCGCGGATCCATCCGCCGTCGTCCGCGCGGTTGCCCCCGATCTTGACGATGCGCGTCACGCCAGCCCCTCCGTCTCGCTCCAGCCGAACAGCAGGTTCAGGTTCTGCACGGCCTGGCCGGCAGCGCCCTTGACCAGGTTGTCGATGGCCGAGACGATCGTCAGCATCGGCACCGACACGTTCTGCACGGGCGCGACGCCGATGGCCACCCGGTTGGATCCCGTGACGTCCGCCAGGGCCGGCATGCGGCCGTCCATCACCCGGACAAAGGGCTCGCCTGCATAATCATCCGCCCACATCCGTCGTGCGTCGTCCACCGGCCCCGTCAGGGTGACGTAGATCGTCTCCAGGATCCCGCGCTTCACGGGAAGCAGGTGCGGCGTAAAGACGAGCTCCGGCGCCGCGCCTCCCGCCAGCCCGTCCGCCTGCGACCGCATCTCGGCCAGGTGGCGGTGCACGTTGCCCACGGCGTAGGCGCTGTAGCTCTCCGCGATCTCGGCGAACAGCAGCTCGCGCCTGGGCGAGCGCCCCGCCCCCGTCACCCCCGACGCCGCGTTGATGATCACCGGCCCGGCGATCAGGCCCCGCCACAGCAGGGGCGCCAGGGCCAGGATGGCCGCCGTCGGGTAGCACCCCGGGTTGGCGACGAGCGCCGCGCCGGCGATCCGCTCCCGGTGCAGCTCGGGCAGGCCGTAGACGGCTTCCCGGGCCCAGTCCGGCGTCGACGCGCCCGGCACGCGCAGGTCGGCGGAGAGGTCGATGCCGCGCACGCCCGCCGCGCGCACCCGCTCCATCCACCGGGCGCTGTCGCCGTGGGGCAGGCAGCTCACCACGCAGTCCACGCCCGCCAGGTCCGCGTCGTCCGCCCGGACGAGGGCCGGACCGTCCACGCCGGGGATGACGTCGCCCAGCGGCTTGCCCGCGTCCGACTCCGACGTCGCCCAGCCGATGGAGGCCAGGGGATGACGGGCCAGGAGCCTTGCCAGCTCCCGGCCCGTGTATCCGCCCGCCCCCAGGATTCCGATCCGCGCTCGAGTATAATTATTCATCGCGACGGAAAGGTATACACACGAGCCCCGCGCGTCAATGGTCCGGGATGAGCGGACGATGAACGGCGGACAGACGGATGTCGTGGCGGGAGCGGGGGTTAGGGCGGGGGAGGTGGAAACGGGACGGGCGGCGGGCTGAAGATCAGCGTGGAAGGGGATGCATTGGTCCGATCGCGGAGCGCCCCGCATCCCCGGCCCTTCCCCTAAACGGCATGGGGGAAGGAGAACTTCGGCGCGGACATCCGGATGCTTCGCGCCGGGAGCAGCCCGCCCCTCCCCCGGCCCCTCCCGCTCGTTCCTCGCGGAGAGGGGAGACCTTCGTCGCGGGCTCCGGGTACGTGCTCAAGGGCAGGATGTCTCTCGCCCGCGAAGGGCCCCCACCCCCCGGCCCCCTGCCCCCGCTCCGCGGGGGAGGGGGAGAGCTGCGGCGCTGCGGACGGGGTGGAGAGCGTACGCGGCCGCGCTCGTGCCATCCGCCTCCGTCGTCGCCGTCCGCTCGGGCCGTCGCGGCGCGGGAGGGGTTGATCTCCGGGCGGGCCGGCGCGGACAGGCGGAATCATCACAGGTGGTTGACCGTGGCGCCGTCGTGGAAAACGCGAGATCGTGACGCGCTCGCGCTGGCTTCACGAACGGGCCGGGCGGCATCATCTTTCGTCATCCGTCAAGCATCCCCCGCCTCGCTCGTTACATCGCGCGCGGAAGATCCCCATCGCTCAACCCGCAGAACCGTCGCGTGCCCCCCATCCCCGCTCCGTCATCCACCTCCGCGGCGCCCGGTCTGCTCCCGCCGGGGGCGCTTTCCGCGCGGGAGACCGGCCTGGCCACGGCGGGGGCGCTGGTGTGCATGGCGTGCGTGTGGAGCATCTCCTACCAGCTTCCCGCGTACGGCGACTATCCGCCGTCCACGGCCGTCGCGCTGGGGATCATGACCACCGTGCGCTGGGCGCTGCTGGGGACGGCCGCCACCCTCGTGGGACGGGGCGTGGCGTTTCGGCGCGCGCCTACCCGGGCCCGGGCCGTGGGGACCGCCGTGGCGCTGGCCGCCCTGGTCTGCGGGGTGGTGATCGTGGAGCGGCCCCTGTGGGTCCGGGCGGGCGCGCAGGTGTTTCCTCTGGACCAGGCCCTTGCCCGGGACCTGCCCGGCCTGCTGGTGATGAGCGTGACCTTCGTGGGGCTGGGCGCCGGGCTGCGCCGCCTGCGCCGGCGCCGCGAGCAGCAGGTGGAGCTTTCCCGGATGGAGGCGGAGCTGGCGGGGGCCCGCCTGCGCGCCGCGCAGCAGGCCGTTCGCCCGGAGCTGCTGCTGGAAAGCCTGGACCGCGTGGGGCGGGAGATGCGCGAGGACCCGCACCGCGCGGACGAAAGCCTCGTGCGGGTGGCGGAGTTCCTTCGCCTGGCCCTGCGGGGCACCCGCGCCGGACGGGTGCCCCTGGCCCGCGAGGTGGAGTTCGTCCACGCCTCGCTGCGGATGGCGCCCGCGGAGAACGCGCCCGTCCTCCGGGTCGTCATGGAGCCCGCGGCGGAATCCGTTCCCGTCCCCCACGCCGGCGTGCTGGCCCTGGTGGAGGTGCTGGTCCCCGCCCGCGCGTGCGGCGCGCCCCTGTCGCTGCACGCCTCCGTCACGCCGGCGGGCCGGCTGGCGCTGCGGCTGGGCGGCATGGCGGACCCGGCGCGCGCGGCGGCGGAGCTCCGGGGCGTGGTGAACGCCCGCGGCGAGTCGTGGCAGGTGCTGCCGGCCCCCGGCGGAGCCGTCGTGGTGGAGCTGCCGGCGCGGGAGGACGCGTGAGCGAGCGGATGGCGGAGGGGATGGACCTGCCGTGGCGCTGGGTGGCGGCGTACGGCGCCGTGGCCTTCGGGGCGTACGCCGCCGGGGCGCTCTACCTGGACCTGGCCGCCGGCACGCCGCACGGCGCCGCGCTGGCCCGCTCGCTGGCCCGGGGGATGTCCATGCTCGTCATGTGGATGTCCACGATTGCCGTGTCGCTGTGGATCAGCCGCCGCGTTCCCTCCACGGCGCCGCGGCACCTGGCGCCCGCCGCCCTGGCGGCGCTGGCGGCCATCAGCGTGGTGGCCACGGTGCAGGACGTGGCCAACTGCCTTTTGCTGCGCTGGCTTCCCTGCTCCCTGAACGCGCTGTGGTTCGGGGGGCGCCTGGGGCAGCTTCCCGTCATCGCCATGGTGGCCGTCAACGGGCTGATCGTGGGCGTGGGCGCGCGGGCGGCCCGGCACGCCCACGCGGACCGCCAGCGGGCGCAGCGGCTGGAGGCGGAGCTGGCCCGGGCGCGCATGGCCGTGCTGGACCTGCAGCTTCGTCCGCACTTTCTCTTCAACACCCTGCAGTCCATCGCCACCCTGGCGCACGTGGACGTGGCCGCCGCGGGCAGCATGCTGTCCCGGCTGTCGCAGCTGCTGCGCGAGTCGTCGTCGGGCGAGGGCGAGGCCGTGGTGCCCCTGCGGCGCGAGCTGCGCCTGGTGGCGCTGTACACGGACATCGAGGCCGTGCGGGTGGACGCGGACTGGCCGTGCGGGTGGACGCGGACCGCGGCGCGCTGGACGTGCCCGTGCCGCACATGCTGCTGCAGCCGCTGGTGGAGAACGCCATCCGCCACGCCATCGCGCGCGTGGGGCGGGGGCGCGTGGACGTCACGGCCCGGCGCGACGCCCTCACGGGGCGGCTGCGGCTGGAGGTGCGCGACGACGGGCCGGGGCTGCCGGAGGGATGGACGGCGCCGGGGGACCGCGTGGGGCTGGCCAACACGCGGGAGCGGCTGGAGGCGATGTACGGCCCGCGGGCGGACTTTTCGCTTTCCAACGCGGAGGGCGGGGGGCTGCGGGTGCGGATGGAGATCCCCGTGGACGGGCCCTGGACGGAGGAGTGAGGGACGCGTGCGAACCCTGATCGTGGACGACGAGGTGCTGGCGCGGCTGCGGGTGCGCACGCTGCTGGCCGCGCACGGCGACGTGCAGGTGGTGGGCGAGGCGGAGAACGGCGCCGCGGCCATCGAGATGATCGCCGCCGTGCGGCCGGACCTCGTGATGCTGGACGTGCAGATGCCGGGGGTGGACGGGTTCGGCGTCGTTTCCGCGCTGGGCGCGGGGGACATGCCGGCCGTGGTCTTCGTGACGGCGTTCGACGAGTTCGCCGTGCACGCGTTCGAGGCCAACGCGGTGGACTACCTGATGAAACCGGTGTCGGCGGAGCGGCTGGCGGTGGCGCTGGACCGCGTCCGCGCGCGCCTGGCCCGCGCGCCCGATCCCGATCTCGACCCCGACCCGGCCCTGCTGAACCTGATGCGCGACGTGCGTCCCGGCCGCGCCTGGCGGGACCGCTTTGCCGTGCGCACGGGCGAGGTGTTCGCCGTGGTGCGGGCGGACGAGGTCGCGTGGATGGAGGCCGCGGACAACTACGTGCGGCTGCACACGCGCCGGGGCACGTTCCTGGTGCGGGCGCGGATGGCGGACATGGAAGAGGAGGTGGACCCGCGGCTTTTTCTGCGCGTGCACCGCAGCACCATCCTGGCGGTGGACCGGGTGCAGCGCATCGAGCCGTGGGGCGCGGGCGAGTACCAGTTCGTGCTGGACGACGGCACCCGTCTTACCTCTACCCGGCCGTACCGCGACCGGATTCGCGCGGCGTTCGGGCTGTAAGGGGCGCGGGGCTGGCCGGTGGATGTGTCCTTCGGGGGACGGCGGACAGCCTGCAACCGCCGGGTCGCGTCCGGGTGCCCGCCCTGGTGCGGGAGCCACCTCCCTCCCCCACGCAGTTTGTGGGGGAGGGTCGGGGAGGGGGGCGCTCCGCCCGGGCAGGATCTCCCCTCCGCGAACTCAATTCCTCCCCCGCAATCCGCCCCATTGTGCGGTAGCGTACCTTTACCCTATGCTAGCCTTGTACGTGCCCGTCCGGGATCCTCTCCCGGCGGCCCGGACGCACCGAACGCACGCCGCACAATGGAAGAGCTTCACCTGCTTCAACCCACGCTCATCATCCTGGCCGCGGCCATCGTGGTGGTGCCGCTGTTCCGGCGGCTGCGCATCACCCCCGTGCTGGGGTACCTGCTGGCCGGCCTGCTCATTGGCCCGCACGCGCTGGGGCTCATCCACGAGACCGAGGCCGTGGAGACGCTGGCGGAGTTCGGCGTCGTCTTTCTTCTCTTCGCCATTGGCCTGGAATTGTCGCTGGACCGGCTGCTGGCCATGCGCCGCCACGTCTTTGGCATGGGCACGCTGCAGGTGGTCATCACCGGTGCGGCGTTCTACGGGCTGGCGCGGATGGCGGGGCTGGGCGGCGCCGAGGCGTTCGTGCTGGGCGGCGGCCTGGCGCTTTCGTCCACGGCCGTGGTGCTGCGGATGATGGAGGAAAGCGGCGACGCGCACACGCAGGCCGGGCGGATGGCGCTGGCCGTCCTCCTTCTCCAGGACCTGGCCGTGGTCCCCCTGCTGACCATCGTGCCGCTGCTGGGGCGCGCCGGCGGATCGCTGCTGCCCAGCCTGGGCATCGCCGCGGCCAAGGCGCTGGGGGCCATGGCGCTCATCATCATCACGGGGCGGCTGCTGCTGCGGCCCGTGCTGCGGACGGTGGCCGCCGCGCGCACGCCGGAGCTGTTCACGGGCATCACCCTCTTCCTGGCGCTGGGCGTGAGCTGGCTGACGGGGCTGGCGGGGCTCTCCATGGCCCTGGGCGCCTTCCTGGCCGGCCTGCTCATCAGCGAGA
>NZ_DASURI010000263.1:0-3396 GCF_036280135.1 Longimicrobium sp. | reverse complement strand
AGCCGGAAAGTTCTGACGCGCCCGGCCTCCTAATCCCCCGCTCATCCAGGCGGACCAGTCAGATCCGGATCATCGGAAGGCAAGGAACAGGCCGCACTTACGGACACGGACGAAGGATACGGATCCGCCCCTCGCGCCGGCCAAAACCCGCCAAGCGCGTCCTCTGATCCGCGCCGGGCGACGGCGATCCGCTCGGCGTTCTCGCCGAGCCAAGGCGAGGCGCATCGCGGATTTCGCGAGGAGCACCTCCGCCGTCGCATCGTCCGATCGTCCGACGTCGACGGCGCGCGACGGACGTCTGCCTCCCGTCGCGGAAGCCGGAGACCCGGATCACACGATCGCGTCCCTGAAACTCCGCGTTCGCGCGGAGGCCGCGCATCCTCGTCCAGCTTCATCCTGCCGATGCCAGCCATCGCGAAGGGACGGCTTCAACAGACGCGATCGGGTGTCGGCCGGGCGGGTTCAGCGTGCGGCGCGACCGCTCGTGCCGCACCGGCCCCCCGCTCGCGAACCCACCGCGCTCTCCTGTTCCTACGCGTCCCTGGGACCGGATGGTTTTCCTGGGTCGACGAACGACGCGCATCATCCCGCGCGGACGAGCGGACGCGGTGGATCGGATGGATCGCGATCGGGCGGAAGCGGCCGAGTCGGGAGATGCGGATCGGGATCGGCGGATGCGACGGCAGACGGAGCTGACGCTGCTGAATCTTGTGGAATGCGCCGCGCCGGATCAATCCCCCTGCGGACGAGGCGGGAGGACGAAGTGGAACGCGGCGCCCTCGCCGGGACGGCTCTGCACCCAGATGCGCCCGCCGTGCGCCTCCACGGCCAGCTTGCAGAACGTGAGCCCCAGCCCGGAGCCCACGCCCTCCGCGGCACCCTCGACGAGGTCGCCCACGGAGTCCGTGGAGCGGCGTCCGTACTTGCGGAAGATGAACTCGTGGTCCGCCTCGGCGATGCCGGGCCCGTTGTCGGCCACGGTGAACTTCACGCCGTCGCCCTCGGCCGGGACGGCGCTGAGGCGGACGGAGACGCCCGCGCCCCCGTGCCGCAGCGCGTTGCCGATGAGGTTGCCCAGGACGCGGCGCACCATCCCCTCGTCCGCGCGGACGGACAGCCCCGCGGGCGCCTCCACGGCCACGCGCGCCCCCTCGCGCTCCGCCCGCACGGACCACGCGCCCGCCACCTCGCGCAGCAGCCGCGCCGCGTCCAGGTCGCGCGGGCTGAGCTGCACGGCGGACTCCTCCAGCCGCGACAGGTCCAGCAGGTTGTCCACCATGCGCAGCAGGTCGCCGCCGCGCTCCTGCGCGTCGCCCAGCAGCCGGCGCTGATCGGCCGAAAGCGGGCCCGCGTCGCCGTCCAGCACGATCTCCAGGCTGCCCAGGATGCCCGTGAGCGGCGCCTTGAGGTCGTGCACCACCATGCGCGTGAGGTCGTCCTTGAGGGCCTCCAGCTCGCGCAGCCGGCGGTAGCTGTCGGCCAGCTGGTCCTGCGCCGCCTTGAGCCGCAGCAGCGAGCGGATGCGGGCGACGAGGACGGGGCGGCTGAAGGGCTTGGTGAGGAAGTCGTCGCCGCCCGCGTCCAGGGCGCGGGCGCGGTCCCGCGCGTCGGAGAGAGCGGTGACAAAGACGACGGGGATGGACGCCGTGGCGGCGTCGGCCTTGAGCCGGCGGCACGCCTCCAGTCCGTCCATCCCCGGCATCATCACGTCCAGCAGCACCAGGTCCGGCCGCCGGTCGCGCGCGAGCGCCAGGGCGGCATCGCCGCTCCCGGCGCCCAGCGTCCGGTATCCCAGTGCCTCCAGCAGGTCACGAAGGACGTCGACGTTGGAAGGCTCGTCGTCGACGACCAGGAGAAGGGGTGCGTCGTCCGCCGGGGCGGTCACCGGCCCAGCAGCGACAGGGAAAGCGACGCCCGCCAGTACGACTCGTCGAAGACGGACGCGTCGCCGCCCCGCCACCCGCGCTCGCCGCTGAGCTCCAGGGCCGCGGCCCCGCCGCCGAACAGGATCCCCAGCCCGCCCGTGACGGCGCGCTCGTCGGGGAACTCGGCGTCGGCGCTCCACCGGAAAGGGAGCTCGGCGTAGCGGCCGCCCAGGCGCACGGGGAGCGGCCGGCCCAGCAGGCGCAGCCCCTCGTACTCGATGCCACCCGCCACCTGCAGGGCATCGCGCGCCCCGGCGCCGTAGCCGGCGCTCCCCGTGCCGCCGCCCAGCTCGTCGTCCACGGACGACCACTGGGCCATGCGCACGGAGATGGCCGCCAGGAGCTGCTGCGACAGCCGGCCGCTGGCGCCCGCGTCAAGGGTGAGGGGCAGCGAGTAGCCCTGCCCCGCCACCGAGTCGGCCTCGGCCGTGAGCTCGCCCCCGCCCGAAACGGCGGCCGACACGCTCAGGGCGTTGCCCCGCCAGCGCGCGCCGGCGCTGAAGCCCACGCCGCTCCAGGTGTAGTCGGTCCCCTGGAACGAGGCGTTGAGGCCCTCGATGCTGCGCACGGCGCTGTCGCGCACGGCGCCCGTGTACACGTCCACGGCCGCGCCCACGTCCACGCGGGGCAGCAGGCGGTAGCCCGCGCCCAGGCGCAGCCGCGCCGCGCCGCCCGACGAGCGGAACAGGTCCACCACCTGGCGGCGCTGGCCGCCCAGATCCAGGCTGTCCAGCCGGCTCACCGACCAGTTCTGGTCCAGCACGCTGGCGTAGCCCAGCGAGGCCACCAGCCGGTCGCCCACGGGGAACGCCGCCTGGATGGCGGGAAAGCGCGCCGTGCTGAACGTCTGGTCGCGGTCCGGCGACACCGACTGCACCTCGTCGCCCTCGAACGTCACCGACAGCCCCGCGGCGGGAATGCCCACCATGGCGGCCGGGTTGATGAGCGACAGGTGCGCCTCGCCCAGCCCCGTCGTGATCCCGCCCAGCCCGCGGCTGCGGGCGTCCAGCGCCTCCAGGGGATAGCCCAGCCCGCGCGCGGAGAGCACCGACTGCGCCCGCGCCGCCGGGGCGGCCAGGGCGAGCGCCGCCACGGCGGCGGCTGCGATTCGAACGTGCATCATGGCAGCGGACGGCGTGCGGGAAGGGTGTAGATGACGCGCAGCCGGGGCTCCGCGTCGAAGAACGCCACCCCGAACGTCGGCGGCACGGTGGTGCTCTGCAGCTCGCTCACCAGGGCGTAGGTGCGCGGCAGCGTGTCGCTCAGGGCCAGGTTGCGCGCCAGGTTGGTGATGGGCACCTCCACGATGCTGTCCCCCCGCGTGAACGGGTACACCTGGTTCTGCAGGGCCAGGTTCACGTCCAGCACGCGCGGCCCCAGGGGCGCCGCGGCGCCCAGCTCCGGCTCGCCCACCAGCCGCAGGGAGAGCGGCAGCACCTTCAGCGGCCCGAACCCGTCCGGCACCGCCACG
>NZ_DASURI010000262.1:0-4085 GCF_036280135.1 Longimicrobium sp. | reverse complement strand
CCTCTCCCGCGCAGTTTGCGGGAGAGGGTGCGAGCGACAGCGAGCGGGTGAGGGCCGGGCCTTCAGTAATCGTACACGTGGTCCACGGCGAACCGGCCCTCCGCCTCCATCCGCCGCAGGAACGGCAGCAGCTCGCGCGTGCGCACCTTGAGCACGGGGCGAATGCGCCGCGCGTCCGTCGCGACGGGGATGGCGTACAGGAACTCCGCCTCCGGGCCCACGTACCGCCAATCCGCCGGGGCCAGGCCCGTCACCACGATGTCGTCGTTGCCCGCGATCTCCACGATGGGCGTCTGCTCGCCGCGCCGAGCCGCGTCGCGCAGCACGCCGCCGAACGGATCGTAGCGCTCCAGCGTGATGAGCGCGTGGTCCGGCCCCAGCGGCCGCCGGCCCGTGACCCGCGCGTCGCCGGACGGGGCGAGCGCCGTCGTGTCGCCGTAGACCACGGCGCCGATGCGCAGGTCCTGCGGCGTGTACGCCGCCCCCGTGGCACCGCCCAGCATCCAGGCGTACGCGCCCTTGATCCCGTACTCCACGCTGAGCGACAGCCGCCGCTCCCACTTGCGGATCCACCCCGGGCCCCAGGGCGGCACGTCCGTCCACAGCGCCCGCAGCTGCTTGTCGAACGGATACCGGTACCACGGGATCGTGTGGATGAACTTCGCGTAGTCCGCCGCCACCCGGTGCGCGAAGCGGTCCTCGTCCGTCATCCGCCCGCCCGCCGTCCACGCGCTGAACCGGCCCACGGTGCCCTCGTACGCCCACCGGACGCTGTACTCCACCGAGTAGCTCAGGCCGATCACGCCCAGCATGAGCGAGTACTGCCCGTTGGGCGCGTTCTCCCGGTCGCTCGCGCGCGAGACCATCGTCCAGTTCTGCCAGAACTGGCCCACGGAGCGAACGTACGGGAACGCCGTCGGCAGGCGGCCGGCCGTCCAGGCGGCGTACTCGTCCGCGCTGTAGACGATGAACCACTCCGGGTGCGCCAGGTAGCTCTGCGACTCCGGCCGTTCGTAGGCGGACAGGCTGTCCAGGGCCGCCCGCTCCGATCGCGACAGCTCCATCCGCGCGGGGCCGGCCGGGTCGTACCGGTCCCACAGCTTGTTGCGAAAGCGGTTCCGCGGATCCACCCGCCGCTTGAGGGCGAAGAACTCCCGCGCGCGCGGGTACGCCCGGGCGAACTGCTCCGGCGTGGCGTGCGGCTGGTAGGGCAGGTACCAGCTCCCGTGGCTGGCCAGGGCCGCGTCCGCCATCTCCCGCGTCCACGCCGCCACGCGCCGCTGCCCCTCGGCATCCACCCGCTGCTTGTACCACACGACGAACGCGAACCGCTCGTCCGGCGCCCACGCCAGGGTGGAACCGGGGTCCGGCGTGGCGTGGCGGATGGAGACGTTGACGACGTTCACGTCCCACTTCTCGAAGATGGCGCGCATCCGCGGGACAAAGCGGTCGAACTCCGCCACGGGGACGAAGTACTCCTGCAGCACGTACGTGTACTCGTCGCGCGACGCGGGCTCCAGCTCGCGCACGTCGTAGCTCGCCTCGTAGTTGCGCCACACCACGGGCTCGCCGCGGTACGTCCACGGGTCCAGCACGTGCTCGCGGATCTCCTTGCCGCCCGGCCACCCCGTGATGACGGTCTGCCCCCACCGGTTGGCGGGATACGACTCCTTTCGCGGCATCAGCCGGTCCGGGATGGTCACGGAATCCGCCGTCCGCGTGAAGGTGACGGCGCTCACGCGGTCGTACTCGTTGGGGTAGATGTCCGCGTTGTGAAAGATGATGTTCTCGCGGCCGCGGATGGTGCGCCGGAACCACTCCGCGTACGCCGTGACGGGCATGGTGCGCCGGGTGCGGCGGATGCGCTCGTTGGGCGCCAGCTCCAGCGTGGCCTGGGTGATGACGCCCAGGCCGCCGTATCCGCCGATGGCGCCGTAGAACAGCTCGCGGTTCTCCGTGGGCGACGCCGTGACGACGGAGCCGTCCGCCAGCACCATCCGGATGGAGCGCACGGTGCTGATGATGGGCCCCAGCCCCGCGTATCGCCCGTGCACGTTCACGGACAGCGAGCCGCCCACGGTAAAGTTGCCGTACGACTGCATCACCTTGACGGACAGGCCGTACGGGTCGATGAACTCCTGGATCTGCCGCCAGGTGGCGCCCGTCTGCACCGTCAGCGTATTGGCAGCCGTGTCCAGCTGCAGGATGCGGTTGAAGCGCCGCATGTCCACGTGCAGCGCGCCCTCCGTGGCCGTCTGCCCGCCCATGCTGAACCGCCCGCCGCCGATGCTGACGGGCCCCGTCGTCGCGCGGACGGCGTCGGCGATCTGCGCCTCCGTGGTCGGCTGGATCTCGCGGTCCACCTCGATGCGGTACAGGTGCGTGAAGTCCGTCACCACGGGCCCGCTCACGGGGCCCATGACGGGCGTCTGCTTGATCCCCACGCAGATCACGCCCAGCGTCAGCAGCAGCACGCCCAGCATCATCCAGCCGAAGAACCGCACCGTGCGCCACGCGCCGCGCCCGATCGCGCGCGCGACGCGCCGTCCTCGGCCGGGCTTGGGCCTGTCGGCGGATGCGGGCTCGCTCGCGCCGGGGGACGCGATGGCGGGAACCTGGACCTTGTCGTCACTGACTTCCATCGGAGATCCTGCGGGGGGACGGAACGGGCGGGAGCGGTGGGGCGAGCGCTGCGAGGGCGGGCTCGGCGGACGCAGATCGGCCGATCCGTCGCCGGACCGCGGGGCCAATGTAGCGCGGGCGTCTGCGTCCGCGCCACGGTTCGCATCGGCACGGACGGCTTGCGGCGGGTGTGCTCCCTGCGCACGTTGTCGCCGTGCGCACCCGCATCCTCATCACGCCCACTTGGAAGGCCGATGGACGTCTCGTATCCTGCTCCCGTGGACCAGCTCCTTTCCCTCGGCGACCCGGACCAGGCGGAGGGCGACCTGGGATACCGCACCTTGGGCATCTCGGACGAGCACGTTCCCGTCCTGATCGAGATGATGCGGGACGAACGGCTCAACTGGATCATGCAGGCGCTGGGCGAGGACGAGACGCCGTTCTGGGCGCCCGTGCACGCGTGGCGCGCCCTGGGCGAGCTGCGGGCCCAGGCCGCCGTCCCCGCGATGGTGGCGCACCTTGCCGACTACCCGGACAGCGAGTGGACCACGGAGGACATTCCCGAAGTGCTGGCCAGGATGGGCGCGTCCGCGCTGGGGCCCGTGGGCGACGCGCTCGTCCACGCCGCGGATGAGGGGAACGCCGACCTGTTCGGGATGCTGGCCCATGCGCTGCGGCGCATGGCCGGGGAGCACCCCCCGCTGCGCGACACCATCATGGACGTGTTCGTGGAGCGGATGGCGGCGTGGGAGCGCCAGGACCCCGAGTCCAACGCGTGGGTGGTCGCCGCCCTGCTGGACCTGCACGCCACGGAGGCGCCTCCCGGCATGCAGGCCGCCTTCGAGGCCGGCAAGGTGGACGAGAGCGTCTGCGGCGACTGGGAGGACGCGCAGGTGGAGCTGGGCCTGCTGGAGAAGCGCATCACTCCGCGGCCGCAGTTCAGGATCTTTGGGCGCGCGTTCGAGGATATCCTCGCCCCGCCTCCCAAGCCGAAGCCGATGCCCATCCCCGGGAGCGACAGCGCCGCCGCCAAGGCGCGCACCCTGCGCAAGGCACAGAAGAAGTCGAAGAAGCGCCGTCGCTGAACGGAACGCGGTCGCCTTGTCGCGGGAACGAGCGGGGATTACTTTCCGACACGATGTGAAATTACCCCTCTCCCGTGGTCCATCTCCGGACCACGGGAGAGCGCCTGCCGCCATCTTCTCGGAGGGATTCCCATGAACCGCATCAAGCGCGTGCTTTACGTCGTCCCGGTGCTCGGGGCGATGGTGTTCGGGGCCACGCAGGTGTTCGCGTCTCCGGTGGCCCAGAAGGAGGCGCGGGCCTGTTCCAAGAACTGCTGGCAGGAATGCGGCCCGGCCGGGGGCGTGTGCAACCGCTACGGGGTCTGCGTCTGCTACTGATACCGGATCTGGAAAAGGGGTTGTCTTCCTGAGGGGCCCTCACGAACTCGACCGCGCCGG
>NZ_DASURI010000261.1:0-26062 GCF_036280135.1 Longimicrobium sp. | reverse complement strand
GAAGGCGCCGTCTGGATCCATCCCATGCTGGATGGCGCCGCCCGAAGAATCGGGTTGCCGGGGCGCGGGATCCCGCCCGTGCGCTGAGTTGCTCTCGGACCAACCGTGCACGGGCGGGATCGTGCCGGGGAGCGGCTAGATTCTTCGGTCGGCGCCGCATGCATCCAGCAGGGGCAGAGAATCGCGCGGCGCCTTCCTCAGATTGACAGCACGGGCGAGGAACGACCCACCGCATCTGAAAACCGTTCGAACCCGCCCTCAGCACCACGCGGCGAACGTGCGGGTGACGTCGGCGGGGCGGTCGAAGGTCCAGTCCGGCGCCAGCGGCTCGATGGAGCGCAGGAACGCGTCGCGCTCGCCCGGCGCCGTCTTGGCCCAGAGCGCGGCGCCCACGCGCATCCCCGCGTTGCGGCCGGCCTGCAGGTCGCCGCGCGTGTCGCCCACGTACACGGCCTGCCCGGGCGCGATGCCCAGCGCCTCCGCCGCCGCGAGCAGGCCCGACGGATCGGGCTTGGCGGCGTGCCCGTCGTCGTCCGTGATCACCACGTCGAACGGGCCCAGGTCGATCGCGGCCTCCGTCACCGCCCACGCGTCGCGCCCCTTGCCCGTGACGATGCCCAGCCGCAGCCCCGCCGAGCGCAGCCCGCTCAGCATCTCCCGCGCGCCCTCGTACGCACCCTCGCCCAGGGACGCGTGCAGCTCCGCGTACCAGCGCCGCACGTCCGCGTGGCACGCCGCGCCCGCCTCGTCGCCCAGCCACTCCCGCAGGAGCTGCCGCTCCGACGACGGCCGCCGCGCCGCGATCTCCTCGTCGGTGGGCGCGTAGCCCAGGCGCGGCGCCAGCGCGCGGCGGTAGCTCTCCAGGTACAGGCGGTACGTGTCGATGAGCGTCCCGTCCAGGTCGAACAGGATGACGGACGGTGGCGTGATCTGTCTTGTTCTCACGTACACACGCGATGTGGAAGTAAGCAGAAGGAACGGTTGCCTGGTCGTGCGGATTCGGAGTATATTTGGTGCGGACTCCAACCCCTGGTCAAATGCCCAACCGCGTCTACACGCCACTGCAGATCGCGAACTGGTTCCTGGCCAACATCGACCGGGAGGCAGGCGACCTCATCACGCACCTCAAGCTGCAAAAGCTGGTGTACTACGCCCAGGCGTGGTCACTCGCAAGCCGGGGCGTGCCGCTCTTTCAAGAGGATCTCCAGGCGTGGGCGCACGGCCCCGTGGCGCCGAGCGTGTTCCGCGCGTTTCGCGACCGCGGCATGGAGCCTATTCCGACGCCGGCTCGCGTTCCGCAACTCGATGATGAGACGGTCGAGCTCCTGCAGGAGGTGCTGGACGTCTACGGTGAGCACTCCGCCAAAAAGCTCGAGATGCTTACGCACCGCGAGGCGCCCTGGCGTAACGCGAGGGGCAACCTGCCGCCCGAGGCGCGTTCCGACGCCATCATTCCCAAGGCGGCCATGCAGACGTTCTACCGCAACCTGGGCGAGCAGCTGACGGCGGGATGAATGGGGAAGGGAAAACCCAGGGGCAGGCTGGTCCCTCGTGAGGCGGCGGTCGGTCCGGAAGACGGCGGGCGCAAGTACCTCACCAGCGTCGAGCAGCAGATGCTGGGGCTGATGGAGGCCAACTCCGATCGCGAGCGGGCGTACATCGCCCTGAAGTACTATCAGTCCGCGTACGAGTGCTTCTCGGATTGGAGCCGCGACGAGCTGCGGGCGTTCAGCGCGTTCTGCGACAAGGTCAACGAGCGCACCTGGGAGCAGATCAGGCAGAGCGGCGGGACGCGGGGAACCAAGACGGGGCTGGGGTTCACGCCGCACAAGGATCGGCGCAAGCTGCCGAACAACGGCTTGCTGGACATGGTCAGTCCGGAGGTGGAGTTCTCCGAGCTGCGTGTCACGGAGCGCGCGCGGGTGCACGGATTCCGGATGAAGTCCGCGTTCTTCCTGGTGTGGCTGGACAGGGATCACCGCGTGTACGCCGAGTAGCAAAAGAGGCATGGAGTCCGCGGGCTCCGTGCCTCTTTTGCGACGTGCGTAGTGGCTCAGCGGTTCGCGGAGGGCGTGCGCGGCGGGGCGGGGACGAGCGTGACGTCGCGCTCCTCGCCACCGGTGCGGACGCGCAGCTGGTAGCGCCGGCCCGGCACCAGCTGGCGCCAGTTGACGCAGGGCTCGCGCGTGTCGCAGCCGTCGATCCGCAGGATCTGGTCACCCGCGCGCAGCCCGGCCGCCTCCGCGGGCGAGCCCGCCGCCACGGATGTGACCACGGGCGGGTCCAGGTCCGTTCCCAGCTCCGAGGTCCGGCCCTGCTGCTCCATCCCCATCCCCACCCACGCAGTCGCGGGCGGCTGCGGGATCTCGGTCGTTCCCGCGGTCGCGCTGGCGGTCTGCGCCGCGGCGGGTGCGGATACGGCCAGGGCGGCGAGCATGGCGAGGGCGTGGAGGCGCATCGGCGGGATCGGGTGCGGAGGATGGATTTCGGCTGGATGCGTGACGGTAGACGCGCGGCGCCGTGCCGTCAAGCCGGATGCAGGGCGCGGGCTCTCCCGGATGCACGAGACCCGTCCGGGACGCATCCCGGACGGGTCTCATCCGATCACCTCCGGCCAGGACGCGTCAGGTCAGCGCCGACTGGCCGTGCGTGGCCTCGAGGTCAAAGGCCGTCGGGGGCAGCGGGACGGCGATCTCCCTGCCGCACAGCGAATCGGCCAGGTGCTGCGCCAGCGCCACCATCGTCATCGTGGGGTTCCACGACCCGCTCGTAGGCCACAGCGCGCCCCCCGTCACATACACGTTCTCCACGCCCCGCAGCCGGTAGTCCAGGTCCACGGGCGCGTCGTCGTCTTCGCCGATCCAGAGCGTGGAACCCTCGTGCACCAGCGCGGGCACGCGGATCTGCCCCGTGGACGGCCGCTCGGACTTCCACGTTCCCACGTCCTGGTCACCGTGCCAGTACTCCACCCCCTGCGCGCCGCGTGGAGAAAGCACGCGCTCCAGCGCCTGGAAGGTGCCCTCGTCCATGGTGTCCCACACCGCCATGTCGGCCTCGTTGGCGGTCACCTGCAGCATCACGTTGGTGGTGGGATCGCTCACGCCGTCGTCGTTGCGCCGGAACCAGGTGTCCTCGTTGCGATAGTCCAGCTCGCCCAGCACCGCGCAGACGAACACCACGTAGTCCTCCGACGAGAGCAGCTGCGCCGGCGAGGCGGTGGCCACCACGTCGGGCATGTGGCGCGCGGCGGCCTGGGCGTTCTTGACGGGGAACCGGTCCGACAGCGCCGTGAGCTGGATGTGGTACTGGCCGCGCGTCTCGGGGTTCATCCCCGCCATGTAGATGGCCGCCAGCTCCAGCTCGCCGATCTGCTCGTGGAAGTCGTAGTCCGTGCGCCGCACCCGCGCCACCACCGAGGTGATGAAGTGCGCCGTGAACCGCTCGCCCGCGCGCTCCACCTGGGGAAACGAGTTGAGCACCAGGGTCGTGGGCGGCAGGGTGCCCATGGCCAGGATGAGCTTGGCGTTCCCCACGTTCACCATGCCCCGCGTGGTGTCCAGCGCCGTGGCGCGCCCGTCCTGCTGCAGCACGCGCGTGACGGTGCAGTCCGTGGCAATGCGCAGCGGCGCGCCTTTGTCCGCCTTGGCCCGCAGGTTGGCCTCGCTGCAGACGGCCAGCAGGGGGCCGGGCGTGGAGAACTTCTGGAAGTCAACGCCGTGCAGCTCGCGTGCGCCGGCGGCCAGCGGCGCGGACATGGCGCGGGTGGCGGACGGGATGCGGTCCAGCCCCTCCCGCAGGTACCGTGTAAGCTCGTGCTGCAGGATGCCGTAGATGGGGCGCATCTCCGGCGGCGGCGCGTTCCGTCCGCGATCGATCTCGTCGGCGGGGATGACGTTGAGCAGCGACTCCGCCTCGGGAAAGTACTTGTTGGCCGCGGCGATCACCGGCTCCGGCCAGCCCTCCATCTCCTCGCGCGTGGGGCGCGGGCACCACGCGCTCCACAGCGTGGACCGTCCGCCTACGAACGGCACCATCCCGTGCTGCCAGCGGATGTACTCGCCGGCCACGGTGCGCGCCGAAAGGGTCCAGGGAAAGGTCTCCGACAGCCCGCCCAGCGTCCGCTGAAACGGGAGCGGCAGGTTCTGGAAGTGCTCGGGCAAAAAGAAGGAGCCCCGCTCCAGGACCAGGATGCGCGCGTCCGGGTTCTGCCGGAGCGTGCGCTCCACGAACGCCAGGGCGCAGAACCCGCTCCCGATGACGATGTAGTCGAACTGCTCCTCTTCGCGCACCCGCTTCCACTCGCTTTGCGAAAGGAAGAAGACGTGGTTCATCACATCCTGGCCGGTGGGGTTCTGCGGGCCGGGAGTGGGAAAGCCGTAGTTGAAGTTGGGAGCGGATGTGGCGGTCTTCATGGAGGTTACCTCGAAAATGACGGGATGATGCGGAATTCCGCGGCGGGCCATGGCGCCGCGGAGGTGGAACGACCAGGCTCGGGCTCGCTTTCTGGAGATGATGGAGGGAAGGGAGGAGGGCGGATCTGCCGGTGATGAAGTGAAGATATTATGTCTCTAACGGCGCTCTGTGCAAGGGTGTCGTAAACGGATCCTTCCGGACCGATCGCTCCCGGAACGCGGGCGGTCCGCAACCCCATCAACGCAGAACGCGCCGCCCCCGGGACGACAGGGGCGGCGCGTGCGGAACGTCGATGCGTATCGCGGACGGTCAGCTCATCCGCCTGGCCCGTCGCATCATCCAGACAAAGAAGAGCGCCAGCAGGCCCACGATCCCCGCGGCCACGAGGGCGCCGCCCGTCTGCGGGATCTCGTCCGGCGCGGAGGCGGGCGCGCGACGGGCCGGCGCCGCGGGCGCTGCGGACGGCGTCTGCTGCGTCGGCATCGTCCGCGGCGGCAGCACCGTGGGCGACGGCGACGGCCGCTCCACGCGCGCCAGGCGGGCCGCGTAGGCGCCATACGCGTCGGGAAAGACGGCCACGTGGTAGTGCGGCGGATGCCGTTCGCGCGTGGCGTCCAGCAGGTCCTTTTGCTCCAGCGTCAGCAGCGCCTTCTCGAACCACTTCTGGCACTTGCTGGACTTGCTGATCCGGAAGTCCACCGCCATCCCCGCCGGGTGCACGGACAGCTTGTGGGCGTTGCCCGGCTGCTCGCTCAGGGGCCGGGTGAGGCTGGTGACCACGAGCTGCTCGCCGCATCCCTTGCGGTACTCTGCGGCCATGTTCTCGATGAACGTCTTGATCTCCGGCCGCGCGAAGGGAAAGCTCACGCGGTTGAGCATGTAGTCCGCGCCCCCGGAGACGGGGATGAGCCGCGCCTTGGCCACCAGCTCCGCCACGTCGGCCGGCGACGAGGCAAAGGTAAAGTCCTCGGCCACGGCCACGGCGTGCTGCCGCTCCATGGAGGCCGGCGAGCCGCGCATGGTCACGGTCGGCTTGGCCGCCGCCGCGCCGATGGCCAGCCCCACGGCCGCGGCCGCGATGACGGCGCCAGGAAGCGCCGCTGCACTCAATCGGTTCCGGATCGTCGCTCGTGACACCGTGCGTGTTCTGTCTGTCGGGTTCCCGCCCCTCGTCCTCCAGGGCGGGACCGCCATGCAGGATGGGTTCCACCACGACCGCCGGCGGCGCTCCCGATCCCGTTCTGTCCCAACGTCTTGACGCACCCGTGCTAGCGACGGCCCGTCCCCGGGCCGCGTTCAGCCGCCCGCGCGGGGCCGGCTTCGCTCCGGCGAGGCGAGCGCCTGGCCCGGGCCGGCCAGCGGACGGCAGACGCGCTCCACGTCCGGCGTCTCCTGCGCCGGGTCCCACGCGCCCAGGACCACGGTAAGGGGCACCTCGGCGCCGTCGCGCCGCACGATGTAGTGCACGGTATCGCCCGCCAGGCGGGGCTGCGCGGGCGGGTTGCCCACCATGTCGTGGCCGTCCTGGACCACGAGCATGTCGCCGCCCTTCATCCCGCCCGCCTCCGCCGGTGAGCCGGGCTGCACGCTTTCGATCACCGGGTAGTCCGGGAACACGACGGTGGAGCCGTCCGTGCGCGTCAGGGTGGTGGACGACCCGGCGGTCATGGTGCCCCGGCACCCCGTCGGCCGGGACGCGCCGGGGGTGGACGTCTGCGCGGCCAGGGCGGCAGGCAGGAGGAGCGCGGCCGCGGCCACGGGGATGGATACAAGGGACGAGCGTCGCATGCGCCGATGGGGCTGAGGGGACGTTGCACCCGCCGTGGAAGCAGCACGGACGGCGGGTGAACCTGCGTGTGCGCGGGTAGGATGCGCGGGACGCGGGGATGGTTGCGTCCACCCCGCAATCTACATGGACGGCGTCCCCGGCACGAGGATGATGATCTCGTCCCTCACACGTAGCGCGCGACGGCCATGCACCCCGTGGCCACCAGCAGCAGCGTCATGGCCAGCGCCGTGCACCAGCGGACGCGCGCCTGCAGCCGGCCCATCTGCCGCGCCTCGTCGGGCGTGGGGGCGCGCCGCTCGCCCCGCGCCTGCCCGCCGATCATCGCCATTCGCCGGGCGGCGGGACCCGTGCCCAGCGCGCCCGTCAGCAGCGCCAGCACGCCCGCCGCGCCGCCGGCCCCCAGCACCATCCCCTGGTGCGTGGCCGCGAACGCGCCCTGCGTGAGGGCCGACATCCGCGCGTAGAGGGCGATGCCGCTCAGGATGGTGGTCGCCGCCGTCGCCACCATGTAGATCCCCGCCCGCCGGTCGCGCATGAGCGCGGGGAGAAAGCCGTCCGCGTCCGCGTCGCGCGCCGCCGGAACGACGAACCCCGCCATCAGCACCGCCGCGCCCACCCACATCACCCCGCCCGCCACGTGCAGCAGCCGCAGGGCCAGCACCAGCGCGTATTCTCCCGTCATCGTCCGTCTCCCGGTTTCTCGTGTTCGGGGAAGGTTGCCCGCGGATTTCACTGTGCGTACAGTACAATGAATCCACAACACGGGAGATGCGGATGAGCCCGCGTACCTACAACAGTTCCCGCCGCCGCGAGAGCGCCGAAGCCACGCGCGAGCGCATCGTTATGGCCGCGCACGGGCTGCTGGCGGAGCCCGCCGGCGTGAGCGCGTTCACGGTGGAGGCGGTGGCCCGGCGGGCGGGCGTGGCGCGGATGACGGTGTACAACCAATTCGGCAGCAAGGCGGCGCTGCTGGAGGCGCTGTTCGACCTGATGGTGCGGCGCGGCGGCATCGACCAGGGGATGCCGAAGGTGTTTCGCGTGGGGGATCCGCTGGACGCGTTCGCGGTGATGTTCGACGTGCTGGCGCGCTACTACTCGACGGACCGGACGGTCAAGCGGCGGGTGCACGCGCTGGCGGCGCTGCAGCCGGACGTGGCGCGGGCGCTGGGCCTGCGCGAGGACCGGCGCCGGCGCGGCATCCGGACGCTGCTGGGGCGGATGGGTCGTCCGTGGCCGCCCGCGCGGCTGGACGACCTGGAGCAGCTGGTGTTCACGTTGACGAGCTTCGAGTCGTTCGATACGCTCGCCGGCCCGTACCGCGCCTTTCCCGACGTGGCCCCGCTCCTCGCCGCCACCGTCCGCGCGGTGCTGTCGGCGGAGTAGGGTGGGATGCAAGGAAGGGAGCGGCCGCGTGGTCGCTCCCGTCCTTGCATCCGGGGATTTGCCCTGCTACCGCTTGAGCGCAGTCTCGACCGCGCGAGCGATGCGATCGAGTTCCGCCTGCAGGCGATTGCCACGGAACTTCATCAGCGGCTCGTTGGGATCGTTCACTGCCTTGAAGCGTGACAGCTCCGGGATGAGATCGAACCGGCAGGTGCTGACGATGACGGGGAGAATGATCGTCCCCTTCTTGTCCGCCGCGTCCAGCAGCGGCGGCAGCTCCTTTTCCAGGATGAATCGCGAGGCGAGAAAGTTCGCACTCACCAGCAGGAGCGCCACGTCCGCCGAATTCAACTGCTCGGTGATCTCGTCGTGCCAGTCGGCGCCCGGCTGGATGTCCCTGTCGCTCCAGAGCAGGGACGTGCGCTGCAACTGCGCGAGGTGTGGCTGGAGTCTTTCCAGCCACACCTTGTCCTTGCGGCTGTAGCTGATGAACACGCGCTTCTGCTTCGGCGAGGCTTCCGCCACGGGCGCGGCTCGGTGCGTCGAGGCTGGCTGTGGTGCCGATGCGGGCGCTCTGCTGGCGCTGCGGGGCCGCGATGACTCAGGCACGGCGGACGTACGCGCTCCCGGCTCGGTCGTGCGGCCCAGCAGATCGCTGATCGTAATGCCACGCTTCACGCTTTCTGCTGGTGCAGGCGCCGGAGGAGCGGGCTTGGGCGTACCCGTGCCGATTTCGCGGTCCAGTAGATCGCTGATCTTCAGGCCGCGCTTCTGGTCGGGGAGAGAGGCCAGGATGGTGGGGCTGGTGACGTGGATCGTGAGCACGGCCGCGTTCGGAGCCGTTTCCCGGAACCCGGCCGCGAGGGCTTGAGCCGCGACGGGCGCGGGTAGCTTGCCCGCGCCCGTGCCGAGCAACGGCGCGCTCACCCGCACCAGCTGGTGAGTGAACGCCAGCTTTCCCACCACCCTTCCGATCTGCTCGATGACCTCGGGCGTGGACGACAGTCCCACCACGGAGGCGGCGTAGGTCACGAACCGGTACTTCGGATGCGGGAGCTGGAACCATACGGTCTGGTGCCGGGCCACATCCTGCGGAGGGAGTGGAACGACCTCCCGCCGCAACTGCTCGGCCATGGAAGTTGTCACGGTCCCACTGGAGGACATCGGGATGACGAGAAGGTCGCATGCCTCGTCGAAGATGCTTCCCAGGCGGTACTCGATCCGTGCGGGCATGTTCAATGTAGTGAAGTTGTGCAGGGTCGTGTCCCGGTCCGTGGTCCGCTTCGCCTCGGATCCACACTGCCGGGGCAGCCTGTCCATTGTTTCGTCGTTGTCCAGTTTTCGTGCTTCGCCGCTCACATCGTTGCACAATCTTACGAGGAAGGCAACGGCGTGTTAAGTGGAGCCTGATGAAAAGTACGCTCGCCGTGTCTTGGAGAATGGCGGCCGTCTGCGCTATATTGGACCGTTGGAACGATCATCAAGTGCAAGGACACGATGACCATCACCGCCGCGAGCACCCGCCGATTTATCCGCCCCCCGACCCTGTCCGGGGTGTGGGAGCGGTGCGCGCGCGGCTGACGCGGCGATCTCGTTCTCTCCGGCGTGGCCCTCACGGGCCGAAACGCCCCCCGGATGCGGTCCGGGGGGCGTCTTTGTGTCCATCGACAACGCATCCACTGATTCCGACCGGAATCATCCGTGACCGGAGAGAACGACCATGAAGCCCACGATCGTGTCCCACGACGCCTACCTGCGCGCCGTCACCCTGCGCGACCTCACCGATCCGGCGCAGGGCCCGCACGCCCTGCAGATGCTCCTGGACCGCATCACACACGCGCTGCGCGAGCGCTGGGGATGCGCGGTCCGCGTGCACCGGGCGCACCCGGCCGTGCCCGTGGAGCACAACTACGACCGGCTGCACTATCCGCCCGGCGGCGCCGCCCGCGACGCGCGCTACACCCGCTACGTCAGCGAGACGACCGTGCTGCGCTCGCAGACCTCCGCCATGATCCCGTCGCTGCTGGCGGAGATCGCGCAGGATCCGCCGGCGGACGTGCTGCTGGCATGTCCCGGCCTGGTGTACCGCCGCGACGAGATCGACCGGCTGCACACGGGCGAGCCGCACCAGGTGGACCTGTGGCGCATCGTCCGGGGCCGCGTGGGCACGGATGATCTGCGCGGGATGGTGGCCACGGTGCTGGACGCCGTCCTCCCCGGCCGCGCGTACCGGCTGAACGACGCCGCGCACCCGTACACGACGGACGGCGTGGAGATCGAGGTGCGGTCGGACGACGGCGGATGGATCGAGGCGGGCGAGTGCGGCCTGGCGCTCCCGGCCATCCTGCGCGAGGCCGACCTGCCGGGCGAGTACACCGGGCTGGCGATGGGCCTGGGCCTGGACCGCCTGCTGATGCTGGTGAAGGGGATGGACGACATCCGCGCGCTGCGCTCGGCCGATCCGCGCATCGCCGCGCAGATGCTGGACCTGGAGCCGTATCGCCCCGTGAGCGCGCAGCCGCCCGTGCGCCGCGACCTGTCCGTCGCCGTCGCGGCGGACCGCACGCCGGAGGAGCTGGGCGACCGCATCCGCGAGGCGCTGGGCGAGCGCGTGGAGGCGCTGGAGTCCGTCCAGGTGCTGAGCGAGACGCCCTACGACGCGCTACCGCCCCAGGCGCGCGAGAGGATCGGCATGCGTCCGGGGCAGAAGAACGTGCTGGTGCGCATCGTCATCCGCGACTTGGCGCGCACGCTCACGAGCGCCGAAGCCAACGCCCTGCGCGACGCCGTCTACGCGTCGCTGCACGAAGGCAGCGCCTGGCAGTGGGCCTCCGCCGCGGCATGATGCTCCGGACGGAAGCGGCGGAAACGAGAAAGCCCCCGAATCGTCGGGGGCTTTCTCGTTCGCCGGAGTTTTTCACAGACGTTCAGCAAGTCGCTGAAGGCGGCGACGCTGATAGTCGGCCCGAATTTGCTGCTTGGCACGTTCGGACTTGTCGAACTCCTCGCGAAATTCGCGGAGGGCGGCTTCGTTGCGCCGAATCATCTCGGCCAGCCGTTCCTCAATCTCCGTGTAGATCCGGGTTTGCTCCTGAACGGTCATGCCGCACCTCCGTTTGCTCGCGTTCGGGGACTTGGCATCGTTCCCGCTTTCGCAATGCGTAACCTTCTCTCCGGATTCACACCAGTCCCCCTGCTCACTTTCACCGGAGCCGGCCCGAAGCGCCGTTCACGAATGGTGTAGTGAGCGGCGCTCAGTTTTTTCCAGCGTTTGCGCGGGTTTTCGCGCGGTGTAGATTGTCCGCGCATCGTCCGTGAATCCGAGCGCCGTCCACCCGCACCCGAGCCGCCGAATGCGCACCGTCCGCGAGCTGTTCGACCTTTCCGGCCGCGTGGCCCTGGTAACGGGCGGCGGCCGCGGCCTGGGTGAGCAGATCGCGCGTGGGCTGGCGCAGGCGGGCGCCGCCGTGGCCGTGGGCTCGCGCAAGCGCGAGGCGTGCGAGGACGTGGCCCGTGAGCTCGCCGAGGCCCATGGCGTGCGTACCCTCGCCCTCACGCTCGACGTCTCGTCCGAGGACGCCGTGCGCGCGGCGGTGGATCAGGTGGAGGCGGAGCTGGGCCCCGTGGACCTGCTGGTGAACAACTCCGGCACCTCGTGGGGCGCGCCCGCCGCGGAGATGCCGCTGGAGGCATGGCGCAAGGTGATGGAGACCAACGTGACGGGCACGTTCCTGTGCTCGCGCGAGGTGGGCCGGCGGCTCATCGAGCGGGGCGCGCCGGGCGCCATCCTGAACGTGGCGTCCATCGCCGGCCTGCGCGGCACGCCGCCGGAGGTGCTGGACGCGGCGGGCTACAGCGCCAGCAAGGGCGCCGTCATCGCCCTTACGCGCGACTTGGCGGTCAAGTGGGCGCGCCACGGCATCCGGGTGAACGCCGTCGCCCCCGGCTTCTTCCCCACGAAGATGACGGAGGTGGTGCTGCAGCACGCGGAAAAGCTGGTGGCGCGCAACATCCCCCTGGGCCGCGTGGGCGGCGAGGACGAGCTGATGGGCGCCGCGCTCTTTCTGCTCTCCCCCGCCGCGGGCTACGTCACGGGCCAGGTGCTCGCCGTTGACGGGGGCCTGACGGCGGGCTGAGGGACGGCAGTGCGAGAGTGCGAAAGTGCGAAAGTGCGAGAGTAACTGACCGACAGCACGGCTCGCGGCGGAGCGACTGAAGTCGCCGCAACAACTGCGGAAAGCCTCGCAAACTGCGCGAGGCTTCAACGGCGGGCACTTCGCGCTGGTGCACTGAACCCGGTATCGCTGGGGCAGTCCGCGCAGGCGGACTTCGCGAGTTTCCAGCGGCGAATTCATTCGCTCCTGGCCCGCGCGGGCTCCGCTCCGGTGCATCCCGGCGGCTCGCGCAGGGCTGACATCCCGGTCCGGCGACGGAGTCCGCGCCGGCCGGCAGCGTGTGTGATTGGGCAAGAACGACGCAGCACTTCACCGTGATCCACAACGGGAGAGCGTGATGGCAACGATCCTTGACGAAGAACAGGCGCAGGCCGCGCCGCCCGTGCGCATGGAGATCAGCGACGGACTGGCCGTCATTCGCCTGAACGACCCCGCCCGCCCCGTGAACGTCATCTCCGAGGGCCTGCTGCGGGAGATGGGCGACCTGCTCGACCGGCTGGAGAACGGCGAGGGCGGCGTGCGCGCGGCCGTCATCATCTCCGAGAAGAAGGGCACCTGGATCGCCGGCGCCGACATCGAGGAGTTCAAGAACTTCCAGGGTCCCGCCGACGCCGAGGCCGCCAGCCGTGCCGGCCAGGAGCTGCTCAACCGCATCGAGCGCCTGCGCATCCCGGTCGTGGCGGCCATCGACGGCGCCGCGCTGGGCGGCGGGCTGGAGACGGCCCTGGCGTGCACCTACCGCATCGCCACGGACAGCCCCAAGACCAAGCTGGGCCTTCCCGAGGTGCAGCTGGGCATCATCCCCGGCGCGGGCGGCACGGCACGCCTGCCGCGGCTCATCGGCCTGCGGGGCGCGCTGGACCTGATGCTCACGGGCAAGCAGCTGGACGCGCGCCGCGCCCTCAAGGCCGGCATCGTGGACGAGGTGGTCCCCGCGCCCATCCTGCTGGAGGTCGCCGGCCGCCAGGCCATGGCGCTGGCCGCGCGCAAGCTGCAGCCCAGGGCCGCGCGCCCCAGCGGCTCGCCGGACCGCGTGGAGAACCTGCTGCCCATGAAGCGCCTGATCTTCAGCAAGGCGCGGCAGGGGGTGATGAGCAAGACGCATGGCCTGTATCCCGCCCCGCTGCGGCTGCTCAAGGTGGTGGAGCGCGGCATCGACAAGTCCGTGGACGAGGCGCTCGATCTCGAAGCCAAGGCGTTCGGCGAGCTGGCCGTGACGCCGGAAGCGCGCTCGCTCGTCCACGTCTTTTTCACGAGCACGGCGGCCAAGAACGATCCCGGGCTGGAGACGCCGGCCAAGGCCAACCCCATCGACCAGGTGGCCATCGTGGGCGCGGGCTTCATGGGCGCGGGCATCGCCGCCACGTCCGCCGAGGCGGGCATCCGCGTCCGGCTCAAGGACGTGAAGCCCGAGGCCGCCGCCAAGGGCCTGCGCACGGCCCGCGAGTCGCTGGCCAAGCGGGCCAAGCGCAAGAAGATGAAGCGCTTCCAGGTCACGGCCCTCACGGACCGGGTGCAGCCCACGACGGAATACACGGGCTTTCACGCGTCCGACATCGTCGTCGAGGCCGTGTTCGAGGACCTGGACCTCAAGCACCGCGTCATCAAGGAGATCGAGGACGCGGCGGGCGAAGGCGTCGTCCTCGGCTCCAATACGTCCACCATCCCCATCACGAAGCTGGCGGAGGCGTCCGCGCGGCCGGACCACGTCATCGGCCTGCACTTCTTTTCCCCCGTGGAAAAGATGCCGCTCGTGGAGATCATCACCCACGCGGGCACGGCCGACTGGGTGACGGCCACGGCGCACGGCTACGCCAAGAAGATCGGCAAGACGCCCATCGTGGTGCACGACGCGCCGGGCTTCTACGTCAACCGCATCCTCTCGCCGTACATGGCCGAGGCCGCGCTCCTGCTGCAGGAGGGCGTGCGGATGGAGGACATCGACCGCGCCATGACGGACTGGGGCTTCCCCGTCGGACCGATTACCCTCTACGACGAGGTGGGGCTGGACGTGGCGCAAAAGGCGGGAAAGATCATGGCCGCCGCCTTCAGCGACCGCATGGGCAACCCGCCGACGGTCGTGGACAGGATGGTGGAGGACGGCCGGCTCGGTCGAAAGAACGGCAAGGGCTTCTACACCTTTGACGGCGACGGAAAGAAGGGCGGGCCCGACGAGGCCGTCTACGCCCTCATCGGCAACCCGTCGAAGAAGGAGATGCCCAAGGCCGAGATCCAGGAGCGCCTGGGCCTGGTGATGGTGAACGAGGCCGTGCGCACGCTGGAGGAGGGCGTCCTGCGCAGCGCCCGCGACGGCGACGTGGGCGCCGTGTTCGGCATCGGCTTCCCGCCGTTCCGCGGCGGGCCGTTCTGGTTCGTGGACACGGAGGGCGCGCAGTCCGTGCTGGAGCGGCTGCGGGCGCTGGAGGCGCGCTACGGCAAGCGGTTCGCCCCCGCGGCGCGGCTGGAGGAGATGGCGCGGGACAAGCGCCGCTTCTTCGAAGACGGCGACGCGTGACGGCCGCCGCCCCCGTGCGGTCGGTGGCGCCCGGCGTCCACCGCATCAGCGTGCCCCTGCCGTTCCCCCCGCGCGAGGTGGCGGCGTGGATCCTGGAGGGCGACCACGGGCACGTGCTGGTGGACACGGGCATCGACACGCCGCCGGCCCGGGGCGCCCTGCGCGACGCCGCGCTGGACGTGGGCGTCACGCCCGACACCCTGCGCGACGTCGTCCTGACCCACGCGCACATCGACCACTACGGTCTCGCCGGCCCCGTCCGCGACTGGAGCGGGGCCACGCTCAGCATGCACGCCCGCGAGGAGCAGCTGGCCACGCGGTGGGTGCACGGCTGGCCCACGGACCGCGCGTCCGTGGCGGAGCACTTCCGGGCGAGCGGCATTCCCGCCGAGCTGGCGGATGCGCTGCTGCGCGCGTCGGACCGCATCCACGAGCGCTACCAGTACTACGCGCCCGACGTGCTGCTGGAGGGAGATGCGGGGGCGCTGCCGGGCGGGGGCGGATGGGAGTGGATGCTCACGCCCGGCCACTCGCCCGGCCACGTGACGGTCTACCACCCCGAGCGGCGGATTTTGATCACGGGCGACCACGTGCTGCCGCGCATCTCCCCCAACATCGGCGCGGACCTGTACGCGGAGAACCCGCTGGCGGACTACCTCCAGTCGCTGCGCCGCCTGCGGGACCTGCCGGTGGACCTGGTGCTGCCGTCGCACGGGGAGCCGTTCGCGGACCTGGCGGGGCGCGTCGACTGGATCCTGGCGCACCACGACGAGCGCAACGCGCAGGCCCTGGATGCGCTGGACCAGCCGCGGACCGCGCTGGAGGTGACGCAGCGCCTGTTCACGGACCTGCCGCCGGACAACTTTCTGCACGCCCTGCGCGAGGCCCGCGCCCACCTGGCGTACCTGGAAAGCGTGGGCGCCGTGCGGCGCGAGGTGCGCGGCGGTCTGGAGCTGTGGAGTCGCGGATAGGCGACGGCTGATCCCGGCCGCGGCGCACATACCTTCCCGCTGCTTGACTTCCTGAGGGGCCCTCCCGATACCAATGCGTGCGGCCCCGAAGGATCTCGCCTGTCTTCGCTCGACGCCTGCGACACTGGCGGATGATGGCAGGCGGGTCCGGGTGGGTAATCGGCGCAGGAGTCCCGTCGCTGCGCGACGGGGGGCCCTCTCCCCCGCCGGGCCTTTTGCTCGTTCCTCGCAACGGCCGGCGACCCCTCCCCCAAACTGCGGGGGAGGGGTTGTCGTAAGCGCGGTCTGGGCGCGGAACCGGGCTCGTGCACGGGCTGGGTTCTCCTCTCTCCGCGAGGAACGAGCGGGAGAGGCCGGGAGAGAGGCGCTCCGCGGGCCGGCAGACTCCCGCCGCCGTGCACGGGAAGTTCTCCCTTCCCCCATGCCGTTTATGGGGGAAGGGTCAGGGATGGGGGGCGCTCGGCGGCGGCGGGAATGCCCGCCGAAGTGCACAAACCTTCCTGCCCCGGGCGCGGCGCCGGTCTTGCCCCGGCACCCGCGACCATCGAAGTTGCTCCCTTTCCGCGCCGCCTCACCGCGGCCGGACGGGAACGGTGCATCCACCCCATTACGGGAGCGGCTTCCATGGACGAGAGCTGGCGCCAGAACCTGGTGACGACGGAGCAGGGCATCGCCGACCTCCTGCGCGAAAGCCGGCGCGTGGCCGTGCTGGGCATCAAGACCGAGGCGCAGTCGGGGCAGGCCGCGTTCTACGTTCCCGAGTACCTGCACAACGCGGGGCTGGACGTGGTGCCCGTGCCCGTATACTACCCCGACGTCACCGAGATCCTGGGCAAGAAGGTCTACCGCCGCGTGGCCGACGTTCCCGGCGACATCGACATCGTCAACGTGTTCCGCCGGTCGCAGGACGTGCCGCCCCACGTGGACGACATCCTGGCCGCGAAGCCCAAGGCCGTGTGGATGCAGAGCGGCATCCGCAACGACGAGGCGGCCATGCGGCTGGCGCAGGCCGGCATCAAGGTGGTCCAGGACCGCTGCCTGATGGTGGAGCACCGCCGCGTCCGCGTCTAGCCAGAGTGCCTGCAGCGAATGAGAATCCTTCTCAATCGCGAAAGGACGCAGATTGGACGGCCGCCGCCCGTTCGGCGGCCGTCGCGCAAGTGGTTGTTTCGCAACGGCTTGCAAAACGTAAGGAAAACCCCTACGAACGGTAGGCGGTTGGCTGATATTGCCGAGGGGGGTGCCCCGTGTTATATGGGGTTGCTCCGTACGGCAAACGGGTGATCCGGGGCCCGAACCCACGCCGGCGCGAGGGCCGCGACCGGGGGAACTTCCCCTGCTCGCGGCACAGGCATTCTCCGTCCAGTCAGACGATGACCAGAGCTCTTCGCATGGCAGCGCTGGCGCTGCTCCCGCTCGCCATGGCCGGCTGCCGCGGCTACAAGCCCGCGGATCCGCCCGAGCAGCCCATCGCGTTCTACCACAACGTGCACGCGGGCGACAACAAGATCCCGTGCGCGTACTGCCACTACACGGCCGACCGGTCGCCGGACGCGGGCATTCCCAGCGTGCAGCTGTGCGTGGGCTGCCACGTGCCGGGCAGCAGCGCGCCCACGGCCCTGCGGGGACAGGCCCAGCTGGCCTTTCCCAAGGTCAAGGACAACGGCCGTGACAGCGCGTGGTACAAGGAAGGGCAAAAGCTCGTCAACTACTGGAAGAACGGGCAGGGGATCCCCTGGGTCCGCATCCACAAGATCCCCGAGCACGCCAAGTTCCCGCACTACACCCACGTGAACGCGGGGCTGCAGTGCCAGACGTGCCACGGCCCCGTGCAGGAGATGAAGGAGATGTACCAGTTCTCCTCGCTGCGCATGGGCTGGTGCATCGACTGCCACCGGGGCGAGATGCCGCTGTCGCCGCAGGAAGAGGCGTCCGTGAGGCAGCGCTCGTCGTTCATCCAGCGCATCTCCGCCCTGCGCCAGGCGGGAGGGGACACGCGCGCCCTGCAGGAGAGGTTCCCCAACCAGCGGGCGTCCACCGACTGCATGGTTTGCCACTACTGATGACGGACGCGACCGAGAGAAGGACGCTGAGGAGACCGCATGTCTGACGGAATGAAGAGACGCACCTTTCTGAAGGTGCTCGGCGCGTCCGGGGCGGCCACGGCGACGGTGGGATGCTCCACCGGCGAGGTCGAGAAGCTGGTTCCGTTCGTGGTGCCGCCGGAGGAGATCGTCCCCGGCGTTCCCACGTACTACAGCACCACCTGCCGCGAGTGCCCGGCCGGCTGCGGCCTGCACGTGGAAACGCACGAGGGCCGGGCCACCAAGGTGGAGGGCAACCCCGAGCACCCCATCAGCCACGGCAACACCTGCCTTCGCGGGCAGGCCAGCGTGCAGGGGCTCTACCACCCCGACCGCTACACGGGCCCGTTGCTCATGGAGTTTGGCGTGGACCAGCCGCGCAACGTCTCCTGGAGCCAGGCCGAGCGCGTGGTGGCCGAGGAGATCCGCCGCGCCCCGCGCGGCAGCGTGGTGTTCCTCACGAGCGGATACCGCGGTTCCCTGGACACGCTGGTGGACCAGTTCGTGGCCGCCAACGGCATTCGCCGCGTGGACTGGGCCCCGCTGGAAGACACCCCGCGCGACCTGGACTTCGCCGACGCCGACCTGCTGGTGAGCTTTGGCGCCGACTTCCTGGAGACCTGGGGGTCGCCCGTGCACTACGCCTGGCAGTTCAGCCAGCAGCACGGCTACCGCAACGGCCGCCGCGGCCGCTTCGTGTGGGTGGGCCCGCACCGCCCCCTCACGGGCCTGAACGCCGACCTGTGGATCCAGACCCGCCCCGGCACCGAGGCCCTCGTGGCCCAGGCGCTGGCCGGCGGCGACCTGGCGCAGGTGGCCGCGCAGACGGGTGACGCCGAGCAGACGCAGCAGCGCGCCGCCGCCCTGCAGACCCTGCAGCAGTGGTGGGGCGAGGCCGGCCGCAAGGTGGCCATGGGCCCCGGCGCGTCCGTGCAGGGCCCCAACTCCGAGGTGCTGCGCCAGGCCGTGGACCGGCTGAACGGCCGCACCACGCCGCCCCCGGCCGATGCGCGCCCCCTGCAGCAGCTCATCCAGCAGATGAACGCGGGGCAGGTGCGCGTGGTCCTGCTGGACGGCAGCAACCCGGTGTACACGGTGCCCGGCGGCCTCAAGTTCCGCGAGGCGCTGGCCAAGGTGCCCGTGCGCGTGAGCTTCAGTACCTTCCCCGACGACACGTCGCGGATGGCCACGCACCTGCTGCCCCAGAGCCACTTCCTGGAGCGCTGGGACGACTACGTGCCCGCGCCGGGCGTGTTCGAGCTGGTGCAGCCGGTGATGAAGCCTGTCTTCAACACCAAGGCCATGGGCGAGATCGTCCTGGGGCTGAGCACCGCCCTGGGCCAGGCCCCCGCGGCCGGCGCCACCGACTGGCTGGGCTACCTGCGCGCCGCCTGGGCGGGCCGCGCCGGCTCGCCGGATGCCTGGCGCGCGGCGCTCAAGCGCGGCGGCGTGTTCCCCGCCGGGAGCACGGGCACGCAGGCCCTGGGCTTCGTCACGCAGCCCGCCGCGGCCGCGCAGACCACGCAGACGTCCCCGGCCACGACGACCCCGGCGCAGACGGCGGATTCGTCCGCGGCTCCGGCCGCGGCCGCCGCGCCGGTCCAGGCGCCGGCGCCGGTCCCCGCGACGCCCACCCCGGCGCCCGCGCGCACCATCGGCCCGGTGAGCTTTCAGCCGCCGCGGTACGAGGGACCGGCGGACGGCCTGCACCTGGTGGTGTACCCGTCGCATCGCTTCTTCGACGGCCGCACGGGCAACCGCCCGTGGCTGCTGGAGCTGGCGGACCCGGTCACCAAGGTGTCGTGGGCGTCGTGGGCCGAGATGCACCCCGACACGGCCCGCAAGCTGGGCGTGGAGCAGGGCGACGAGGTGGAGATCCAGTCGCCGCATGGCTCCGTCACCACGCGCGTGTACGTCTACCCGGGCGTCATCCGCGACACGGTGGCCATCCAGATGGGCCTGGGCCACGAGGACTTTGGCCGCTGGAACCAGGGCATGGGCGTGAACCCCATGCGCCTGCTGGGCAGCATCGACGCGCAGACGGGCGCCGTGAACACGGCGGGCGTCAAGGTGTCGGTCACGCCCACGGGCAGCGGCAACATCCGCCGCGCGTTCCCGCGGGGCCTGGTGGAGCAGGGCGTGCGCGTGCAGCACGACCGCGCCATCGCCAAGGCCATCGGGCTGTCCACCATCACGCGCCTGGACCAGTCCGGCCCCGCCGGCATCCTGCCGCACGAGCGGCAGCTCATCGAGGAGCTCAAGGGCGCGGGCGGCTTCGTGCCCGAGCCCGTGCAGAGCAACGACCCCGCGGCGGCGTACCCGCCCCCGGGGACGGAGTACGGCGAGTACATCGACAACGACACGCGCTGGGCCATGGTCATCGACCTGGCCAAGTGCATTGGCTGCGCGTCGTGCGTGATCGCCTGCCAGGCGGAGAACAACATCCCCGTCGTGGGCCCGCACGAGGTGCTCAAGGGCCGCGAGCTGCACTGGCTGCGCATCGAGCGCTACTGGGGCGTGAGCCGGCAGGTGGAGGAGGCGTACCAGGACGACGCCACGGACGACACGCGGTTCCTGCCCATGCTGTGCCAGCACTGCGGGCAGGCGCCGTGCGAGCCCGTGTGCCCGGTGTACGCCGCGTACCACACGCCCGACGGCCTGAACGGGCAGGTGTACAACCGCTGCGTGGGCACGCGCTACTGCGCGCAGAACTGCCCCTGGAAGGTGCGCGTCTTCAACTGGTTCACGTACGAGTTCGCCGAGCCCATGAACTGGCAGCTCAACCCGGACGTGACCGTGCGCGAAAAGGGCGTGATGGAGAAGTGCACCTTCTGCGTGCAGCGCATTCACGAGGCGGAGCGCGGCGCCAGCGCCGAGGGCCGCCCGGTGCGCGACGGCGAGGTCACGCCGGCCTGCGTGCAGACGTGCCCCACGGAGGTGTTCGTCTTCGGCAACATGTCGGACCCCAACAGCGCCGTGTCGCAGGCCGCCCACAGCCACCGCGGCTACCGCGCGCTGGGCGAGCTCAACACGCACACGGCCATCGTCTACCTGAGCAAGGTCACGCTGCACGAGCCGCGCAACGGCGGCCACGGCGCCTGGCCGGCCGCCGAGGGCGGGAGCACGGAGCACATGCCGCAGGGTGGGCAGAACCACGGGGCCGCCGAGGCCCAGCAGGGAGGTCACTGAGATGGAGACCGTGACGCGCTCCGCCTTCCACCCGGACGTCGAGAGCTACGAGCAGGTAAACCGCGACGCGCTCCGGCTGCTCACGCCGCCGGGCCGCGGGTACGTGGCGCTGCTGGGCATGTCCGTGTGCCTGGTGGGGCTCCTGGTGTTCTCCGAGCTGCACAACATCCTCTTTGGCCTGGGGATGATCGGGGACAACTGGGCCATCATGATCACCACCTTCGTGTTCTGGGTGGGCATCGGCCACGCGGGGACGCTGATCTCCGCGATCCTGTACCTGTTCCGGGCCCCGTGGCGGCAGGCGGTGTACCGCTTTGCCGAGGCCATGACGGTGTTCGCGGTGCTCACGGCGGCCCTGTTCCCGCTGCTGCACATCGGCCGCCCGTGGTTCTTCTACTGGCTGCTGCCGCTGCCCAGCCAGCGCCACATCTGGCCCAACTTCCGCTCGCCGCTGCTGTGGGACGTGTTCGCCGTGACCACGTACCTCACGGTGAGCTCGGTGTTCTTCTTCATCGGCCTGATCCCGGACATCGCGGCGGCGCGCGACGGGGCCACGACCCCCATCCGCAAGCGGGTGTACACGGTGCTGTCGCTGGGGTGGCGGGGCACGGACCGCGAGTGGCGCCACTTCACGCGGGCGTACCTGTTCCTGGCCGCCCTGGCCACGCCCCTGGTGCTCTCGGTGCACTCGGTGGTGTCGTGGGACTTCGCCGTGTCCATCGTGCCGGGCTGGCACACCACCATCTTCGCCCCGTACTTCGTGGCCGGCGCCATCCTTTCGGGCGTGGCCATGGTGGTGACGCTGATGGTGCCCGTGCACCGCATCTTCCGGCTGGGGGCGTACTTCACGCCCATGCACTACGACCGGCTGGCCAAGCTGCTGCTGCTCACCTCCATCATCGTGGGCTACGCCTACGGGATGGAGTACTTCATGGCGTACTACTCGGGCGAGCTGTACGAGCGTGACGTGTTCTGGGACCGCGTGACGGGCGACTACTGGTGGGCGGGGTGGTCCATGATCACCTTCAACGCCATCGTCCCGCAGCTGCTGTGGTTCAAGAAGATCCGGCAGAACCTGAACGCGTTCTTCATCATCTCGGTGTTCGTGAACATCGGGATGTGGTACGAGCGGTTCGTGATCATCGTGCCGTCGCTGGCGCACAGCTACGAGCCGTGGAAGTTCTGGAACCTCCACATGACGTGGGTGGACGCGGGCCTGCTGCTGGGCAGCTTTGGCTGGTTCTTCATGTGGTTCCTGCTGTTCCTGCGCACGCTCCCGGGCCTGTCGATGGCCGAGATCAAGGAGGTGCTGCCTCCGCCCGTGCGCAACGCGGACCACCACGCGCACGACGAGGCCCACGCGGTGCGGGAGGTGCTCCCCACCGGCTACGAGGAGCGGGAGGTACGATGAGCAAGCTGCGCACGGGCGTCCTGGGCGTGTTTCCGCACCTGGACACCGCCACCGCCGCCATCCGGCGGCTGCGCCACGAGGGGTTCGAGCTCACGGTGTACTCGCCCACGCCCCGCCACGAGGTGGAGGAGGCGCTGGGGGTAAAGGAGAGCCCGGTCCGCATCTTTACCCTGGTCGGTGCCTTCACGGGCACCGCCGCGGGCACGGCGCTGGCCACCTGGGCCTCGCTGGACTGGCCGCTGGTGGTGGGCGGCAAGGAGATCATCGCCCTGCCGGGCTTCAGCGTGATCATGTTCGAGCTCACCATCCTGCTGGGCGCGCTCAGCACGGTGGCCGGCCTGTTCCTGCTGGGGCGCATCCCCCACGTGGGTGCCCCCGAGGCCCCCATGTACCACCCGTCGTTCACGGCGGGCAACTTTGGCGTGTTCGCGCACGCCCCGCGCGACCGCTACGGCGACGTGCAGCGCATCATGACCGAGAGCGGATCCGAGGAGGTGCTCGTTGACCAGCGCTAACCTGGCGCGCGCGGCGGCTTTGGGAGCGGCCGTCCTCGCGCTGTCCGCCTGTACGGACTGGGCGGGGTACGACCTGGACCGGGCGGCCGGCAAGGTCCCGGCCTTCAGCACCATGCGCAACGACGTGTCGCCGGACCCGTACCAGATGGTGCGCGAGCCGGTGCCGGGAACGGTGCCGGCCCTGCACCCCCTGGGCGACGTGCCCGAGCGGTACTCGCAGACCCAGCTGGACAGCGTGGCGGCCTTGCTGAGCAACCCGCTGCAGCCCACGCCGCAGGTGCTGGCGCGCGGGCAGCGGGTGTACGAGGCCAACTGCGCCGTGTGCCACGGCCCCGAGGGCGCGGGCAACGGGCCGGTGGTGGACGCCAACAACAAGTTCCCGTTCGCCCCGGCCATCAACGGCGCGGCCACGGCGGCGCGCAGCGACGGCTACGTGTACGCCGTCATCGACGCGGGCCGCAACTTCATGCCGCCGTACGGCGCGCGCATCACGCACGCGGACCGCTGGGCGGTGGTGACGTACGTGCGGCACCTGGAGCAGCGCGCCGGGACGCCCGCGACGTCGCCCATCCCGCAGGCCAGCGCGGGCGGCGCCGCCCTGGACGCGGGCACCGTGCCGCCCAGCGCCGAGCCGCAGCCGTCGGCGGGAACGCCGCCGGCCACGATGGAGAACCGTCCTTCCAGCACCGTGCCCTGACGATAGCGACCGATGTCTCATAACGATTCGCATCCGTCCTCCCTTCCCCTGCGCATGGCGCCGTTCTCGGCCGTGCTCGTGGGGGGCGGCGTGGTGCTGGGGGTGGTCGGCATCGCCCTGGCGTTCCTCCTGGCCCCGACCTCGCAGCGCGCCCTGGCGGCGCTGCACTTCAACTGGATGTTCTGGTCGTCGGTGGCCATCGGGATGGTGGTGTTCTCCGTGGCCCTGCACCTGACGCACGCCCGGTGGGCCTGGAGCATCAAGCGCTTCTCGCTGGCCGGCTCGGCGTTCCTTCCCGTGTCGTTCGTGATCTTTCCGATCATGCTCTTCATGGGGCGCAACGTCTTCTTTCACCACTGGCTGCCCCACGGCGGCCACGACCCGCGCCAGTCGGACCCGGTGCTGCACGCCAAGGCGGCGTGGCTGAGCTTTCCGGGGATGATGGTGCGCGACATGGTGGCCCTGGTGGTGCTGTACGGCCTGGCGCTGCTGTTCACGTACCACCAGCTGCGCCCGGACATGCACGGCCGCGGCTGGGGCCGGCCCACGGACGACGCGGTGGCCGTGGCCGAGGACGCGTACCGGCGCAACCTGAAGATCGGCGTGTTCACGGCGCTGGCGTTCGCCTTTGGCTGGGGGCTCATCGCCATCGACATCGGCATGACGACGCTGCCGCACTTCTTCAGCACGATGTTCCCGGTGACGTTCTTCATCAGCGCGTTCCACTCGGCCATCGCCATGACCATCGTCATGGTGGTGCTGCACCGGAAGTCGCTGGGGCTGGAGTCGTACATCACCGAGAAGCAGTTCCACGACATCGGCAAGCTGCTGTTCGCCTTTGCCGTGTTCTGGATGTACATCAACTGGTCGCAGTACGTGGTGATCTGGTACGGCCTGCTGCCCACGGAGCAGGAGTACTTCGTCCGCAAGTTCAACCAGCCGTTCGGCCCGTACGTGATGGCCACGGTCATGCTCATCTTCGTGGTGCCGTTCTTTGGCCTGCTGCCGCGGGCCGTCAAGAAGGCGTCGCCCATCCTGGCCGGGTTCGCCGTGCTGGTGCTGCTGGGCCACTGGATGGAGCGCTTCCTGCTCGCCACGCCCAACTACTGGGAGGAGAGCTGGGGCCACATCGGCATCGGGCTGCCGGAGATCCTGATGGCGCTGGGCTTCCTGGGGCTCTTCGTGGCGTGCTACCGGTTCTTCCTGAGCCGCTACCCCGTGCTGCCCTCGCCGGTGTCGCTCAACGCGATCCCGTCGGGCCTGGTGACCTTCCCCGCGCCCACCCGCGTGCGTCCCGCCGAGGCCTGAGCGTTCCGGGTCACGCAGAGGGCGGATGAACGGACGATCCCGCGGCTTCTCTCGAGAGGCCGCGGGATCTTTCGTTTGGTCCGGCTTGGAGAGCAACTGCATTCTCACGCAGAGCCGCAGAGGACGCAGAGTACTGCAACTGCATTTTCACGCAGAGGGAGCAGGGGCAGCAGAGGATCTCATCGCGCGATGAAGTACTCTGCGCCTCTGCGGCTCTGCGTGAGAAATCTGTTGTCGGTTGGTTGTGAGCGCTGCAACGGTGGCACCTGTCATCCGGTGCACGGAGGCGCTATCCTGTTGGGCAAGGCAGACCTCCGCGTGCGTGGCGCAGGGGTTGCAAATCCGCCGCGCCGGGTGGCCGGCGCCGCCCGAAGGACCCGACGCACTTCAACATCGACATGCATTCGTACCGTTTCGCGCGCCTGCTTTCCGCGGCCGCGGTCCTGCTGCTGGCCGGCTGCTCCGTCGTAGGCGGGGGCGGCGGCGGGCCCGCGCCCGACGACGCGGACCCGCGCATCACCGCGCCGCCCGCCGAGGGACCGCCCGTGCGCCGCGACCTCAAGTACGTCGTGGTGGACGTGGACGTGAACGAGCTGCGCTTCATGGACGGCAACCAGGTGCTGTGGCGCGCCCCCGTGGGCACCGGCACGGGCTTTCGCCTGTCGCACCACAGCGGGCGAGACTGGCAGTTTGACACGCCCAGCGGCACCATGTACGTGCAGTACAAGGAGCAGAACCCCACCTGGTTCATCCCGGACTGGTGGTTCATCGAGAACCGGCGCCCCATCCCCCCGCAGGGCTCGCCCGAGCGCAAGCAGGAGGGCGGGCTGGGCGCCGCGGCCGTGTACCTGGGCAACGAGCTGGCCATCCACGGCACCGACAAGCCCGAGCTGCTGGGCCGCCGCGTGTCGCACGGGTGCATCCGCCTGAGCAACGAGAACGCCCTGCGCCTGTTCCACAACGTGCAGATCGGCACGCCCGTCATCATCGTGGGCAGCGCGCCCGTCCTGGGCGAGCAGCCCGACAGCGTGGCCGCGTTCACCCGGCAGGCCCGCCGCGTGCCCACGCCGCCCAACCCGCTCGCCCGCGCGGGCACGCAGGCGCTGCTCACGCGGCTGGACCGCGAGCTGGCCGTCACCGCCGACACGGCGCACGCGTGGGTCAACACGGCGCACACGCTCCTGGAGCGCGGCCTGGCCGACGACGCCATGGCCCTGCGCGGCCTGCTGCAGCGCGCCGGCCAAGCGGGGCCCGCGGTGCGCGACGAGGAGTTCTCCACCTTCCTGGCGGATGCGTTCTCGCGCGGTTCGCTGCGCGTGGTGGTCTCGCTCAACCGCATTCCCGAGGCGGCGCGCGACCGCGCGGCGCGGGCCATCGTGGAGGCGACGATGGAGATGTGGCACGGCGGGCTGGACGAGCCCACGGCGCCCTGGCCCACGCGCCGGCTGCCCAAGGACCGGCTGGGGCCCGAGGGGCAGGCCGGGTGGGACGCCATCGCGCGGGCGGAGGCCGCGTACCGCGACCGGTACCGCGCCCGCCCCGCGCAATCCACCTCGCGGGAGCGCTGATGCCGGGGACGGACGGGATGGAGCTGCTGGGGCGGCAGGACCTG